>NZ_JBFTZZ010000018.1:0-117417 GCF_056406515.1 Rhizobium sp. P1_B8
TGCCCGGCCCTTCGGGTTGGCTGAAACGGGCCGGCTGATCGACCGGCCGGCTTGGCCGTAGAGCTGGGCTACGACGCGCGCCGGCCGGTCGACCATCCGACTCCGTTTGAGCCAACAGAATGCTTCAATCTAACCCGGAAAGGCTCTAGTTGTTGCGTATCGTTGAGTTCAGCATCCGTGAAGGTCCAGAAATGCAGCAGCCGTCCATCGTGAGTTACAGCCTGAGCCAGCGTTTTCTTCACTGGGCCGTGGCGCTGCTGATCTTCTTTAACCTGCTGTTTCCCGATGGCATGAATATCTGGCATCGGCTGATGCGCAGAGGCCAGGTACCGACGCCGGAGCAGATTTCGTCGGCGAATATCCATGCCTATGTCGGCATCGCCATCCTGATGCTTGCCGTCCTCAGGCTCGGGCTGCGTTTTACCAAGGGCGTCCCGGATGAGGTCGCACAGGAGCCGGCGATCTTCCGTCTTGCAGCGAGGCTTGCTCACGCCGGCCTCTACATCCTGATCTTCGCGATGCCGCTTTCGGGCATCGCCGCCTACTATTTCGGTATCGATCCCGCCGGTTCGTTCCACGCGGGTGTCCTGAAGATCATTCTCTGGGCGCTGATCGCGGCGCATGTCGCCGGCGCCCTCGTCCATCAGTTCTATTGGAAAAGCAATGTTCTGCGCCGCATGACGCTCGGCTGACCGCCAGCGGGTTCAGTTCACCGCGGTGACGGTAAAGCCCTGCCGGCGTAGCAGTTCAACCAAGCCGTCGTCGCCGGGCAGGTGCGCCGCTCCGACGGCGATCATGGTGCGCCCCTTGTCGAGGTAGGGCTTCGCCCGCTCCGCCATGACCTTGTTTCGATCCGTGATCATACGGTTTTCGAAGGCTTTTTCAGCAGCGAGATCTGTCGAGACGACCTCCATGAGCGAGAAGATCATTCCGATCTTACCCTGATCGTAGAGGCTGATCATCGTCTCGGTTATGTCATCCATACCATTCGGAAACGCCAACAACTCCCGCAGGTTCTGAAGCATGCGGTCGTCCGGGACATCCGACAGGGCCTTAATTTGCTCGACTGGCGTTTCCAGGCCGACCAGATTGACACCATCATCTAGCGCCTCGAGGGCGAGAGATTCGTCCAGTACCCTGAGGCCGCTTGCTCTGCGCTTGATATCGCAGCCACGTGTCTGGAGGCTGGCGTAGATGAACCAAGGTCGCATCTTAGCCATCAGGTTCACGTTGATGCCCTTTTTCTTCAAGCCGGCAGCGACTTCGCTGGTCGCGTCAGGGGGCAAGATGTGATCGAGGGTCTTGTCACCCGGGAGCGTGGTCAGCTCGGGATGCTTGAAGATCTCCAGCACAAGTTTTTCCGGCTCTGCGATTTCCGCTAACTCGACAGTCAGAGTGTCGATAGCGTCGTACGCTTCGTAAAATCCTTCCGGCATGTCCAATACACGAGAATCGCTCACATGCATCGTGCCGAGCAACCAGGAAGGCTGGAGACCGGGCTTTTCGATTTTCCAGAAGATCGCATTGCCGTTCGGTATCGTCTCGGCTTTCTCGACAGCCTTCCTGAAACGGACGGGATCTTCCTTTTCCAGTTGGATCAAAAGGTTCTGACCCGGGCAAGCCAGTTCGTCATCGGCCAAGGCAGGCGAAAAGGAAAATATCGTTAGCATCGCCGCCGCCACTAGCAGTGCGCCGTTACCGAACGTGGGAAGACCTTTCGAGGCCGCTCTCGAGGTGAAAACCATATTCTGGCTGAGCATTGAAACTCTTTTGGGAACAAAGGGCTGTAAATGCCGCCATGTGACGTATGCAAACTGGAGTTGTCAATCTCAGAGAGCTGCCGCTACCGCAAATTACTGAGGTTGGACCTAATTGACGGCTGTCACCGTGAAGCCCTGCTGGCGTAGCAGTTCGATGACGCCGTCCTTGCCGGGCAGGTGCAGGGCGCCGACGGCCATGAAGACGTTGCCGCCGTCGAGAATGGGGGCGGCGCGTTCGGCCATTACCTTGTTGCGGTCGAGGATGACACGCTGCTCGAAGGCGGCATAATCGTTATTTTCGCCCTCTTCTTCAGGCGTCACCGTTTTCAGCATCGGCATGGTCATGCCAATATCACCGGAGAGGTAGAGGTCGGTCATCGTCTCGACGACATCGCTCATCTTGTCGCCGAGTTCCAGCGTCTCGATCAGCGACTTCAGATGGAATTCGACCGGCAGATCGGCCATGGCCTGGATCTGTTCGGCAAGGGTTTCCAGCCCCTTGACCTGCTTGCCCTGAGCAACGGCATCGGTGGCGATCTTCTGGTCGAGGAACTGTACGCCCTTTGCCTTGCGGGCGATTTCGCAGGCCGGCAGGGCGACGGCGCTCGAGATCATCCAGGGCCGCATGCGGGAAACGGCGCTGAGCGGGATACCGCGCTGCTTGAGGCCGGTCTCGAGGCGCTTGTAGTCCTCGGGAGAAAGCAGCTTGTCGATCGTCGTGCCGTCGGTGAACATCGTCAGTTCCGGCTTTGCGAGCAGGGCGGCGGTCGCCTTCCGCTCATCGAGGATCTCGTCGGATTCGATGATGATCGTGTCGGCAGCGTCATGGGCTGCCTGGGCGCGCGGCGGCAGGGCGAGCACGCGCGGATCGGTGACATGCATGCTGCCGAGCAGCCACGAAGGTGCAAGTCCCGGCTTCTCGATCTTCCAGAAGATGCCCTTGCCGTTCGGCGTGGCGTCGGCTTCCTTCAGCGCCTCGGCATAGCGTGCAGGGTCGTTCTGCTGCAACTCGACCATCAGGTTGCGGCCGGTGCAGGCCACGTCTTCGGCCGCCGCCGGCCTTGCAGCCAGGAAAGCGACAAAGAGGGCCGCAAGAAGCAGCATGTGAAAGGCTGCGATCAGCCAGAGCAACAGATTGGCCGGCACTGCGAGGTAAGACGTCCGGCGGCCGATTGATGTCGTCATGATGGGTGTTCCGATCACATGCCTTGTGCGTTTCATGGTCTACGCCCGGCTTGCGCATATTCCTTTAAGAGAATGCGTTAACGAAAGTTAAAGTGCATCACATCAAATCGGATTCATGACGATGCACTTTAAATCAACGCATCGTGCTTCCAAAAATCAATTCCGATTTCCGGGCCGATGCGCTAGGCGCGCGGATGCGCCCGATCATACACCTCGAGCAGCCGTGACGCATCGACTCCGGTATAGACCTGCGTTGTGGAAAGGCTGGCATGGCCGAGCAATTCCTGAATGGTGCGCAGATCGCCGCCGCCGGCAAGCAGGTGGGTGGCGAAGGAATGGCGCAGGGCATGCGGTGTCGCCGTTTCCGGTAGACCGAAGGCGCTGCGCATCTTCTGCATGGTGCGCTGGATGATCGCCGCCTGCAGCTTGCCGCCGCGGGCGCCGCGAAACAGCGGTTCGCCGCTTTCGAGATGGTATGGGCAGAGCGCGCGGTATTTCTCGACCGCGTCGAAAACCACAGAGAGCAACGGCACCAGCCGCGTCTTGTTGCCCTTGCCGGTGATGCGCAGCACCGTCGCGCCCTTCTGCAGGTCGGCGGGAGCAAGATCAAGCGCTTCGGAGATGCGCAGGCCGCAGCCGTAGAGCAGCGTCATGACAGCCGCATCGCGCGCCGCAATCCAGGGTTCGTCATGCAGTTGGGCGTCGTCGCTGACGACGGCGATCGCCTGCGTGTCCGACAGCGGCTTGGGCAGCGATTTCGGTTGTTTCGGCGAGCGCACTGCGCCGGCGCCGGCGGCGTTGACCAGGCCCTTCTTTTCGAGATGGCGCAGCAGCGAACGGAGACCGGCGAGATTGCGGCCGAGCGAGCGGGCGCCGGAGCCCTGCTTGCGCCGGGCCGCCAGGAAGGCGCGGAAATCGGCGGGGCGCAACTCCTTGATGTCGCGGAGCGTCACCGGGCCGGCGAGATGGCCGGTCAGGAAGGTCAGGAACTGGCGGGTGTCGCGCTCGTAAGCGTCGAGCGTATGCTCGGAAAGACGGCGCTCACGGGCGAGATTTTCAAGCCATGCGGCACGCTCCGCCATCAGGCGCGGATCGGCGATAACAAGCAGTTCGTTCACGTTGCTGGCCTTGATTTTGCCTTCAAGTCCGCCAATTTGGAGCAGGAACAGTTATGGAATTGCTAATGCCGGCCAAGCCTTTGTCATCCTTCGATCATATTGTACTGCGATAGCTTTTACCCCATAGACAGGATCTTTCATGGCACGGCGCGATTCCATGACGGCTTTCGGACAGCTCGCGGAAGCGATCGCTCTCGTTTCACAGGGAAAGCCCGGTCATATCGTCGATACGCTGATTGCCGAACGCGGCCAGAGGATCGTGAAAAATCCGCTCTGGCCGGTCATGCGGCCATTCCTCTACACGCTGCTGCGTTACAACAAGGCGCTCGAATTCGCCAATGCGGTTGCCAAGATGCCGGGTTTCCAGTCGTTCGAATATCTGAGTGATGTGCTGAAGCTCGACATCGGCATCACCAATGGCGAACGCATCCCTGATACCGGCGGCTTCATCCTCGTCAGTAACCATCCCACAGGCATCGCCGATGGCGTTGCCGTGTTCGATCTGTTGAAAGCGCGCCGGCCGGACATGATGTTCTTTGCCAATCGCGATGCCATCCGCGTCAATCCGCGCTTTGCCGAGATGATCATTCCTGTCGAATGGCGGGAGGAGCATAAAAGCAAGCTGAAGGCGCGCGAAACGCTGCAACTGACCAACCATGCGGTGAAGGAAGGCAAGGCGACAGTGCTCTTTCCCTCAGGCCGCATTGCCTACTGGGCGAACGGCCGGCTGAACGAACGGCCGTGGAAGACCTCGGCCGTCGGGCTGGCGCGCAAATACAACCTGCCGATCCTTCCCGTGCATGTGACGGCGCGCAATTCGGGGCTGTTCTACTGGCTGGCGAAATGGTCGACGGAGCTTCGCGACATGACCGTGTTCCACGAACTGTTGAACAAACGCGGCGACCGCTTCGATTTCGTGATCGGCAATCTTATTCCCGCCGAACAGCTAGAGGGCGATCTCAATGAGGTGACGAAGGCGCTGGAGAAACATACGGTGCAGGATATGGCCGGGGATGGCGACGCGACCTTCGTGCCGGTCGGCCCGCCGGCCGCGGCGATGCACCGCGAGGTTCCGGTTCCTGCAATCTAGAACCACCGGCATTGCCATGACAATCAATATCCGCACGTTCCGCGATCGGTTGCCGCAGGAGATCGCAGATCTCGAAAGCGAGGCCCGGCAAGAAGGCTATCGCCATATCGCCCGCCTTATCGACGAATGGTCGACCGGCGCCGTCAGATTCGATCGTGATGGCGAAAGGCTGCTTGGCGCCTATGCCGATGAGGTGCTCGCCGGCATCGGCGGCATGACTGTTGAAACGGCCATGTCAGGGGTGCTGCGGATGCGGCGTTTCTACATCAGTCCCGCAATGCGCGGGCGCGGCATCGGCCGGATGCTTGCCATGGCTCTGCTTGATCATGCGTCGTCCTTCTGTACCGTCGTCACCGTTCATGCGGGAAACGATGGTGCGGCAAGGTTCTGGGAGTCGCTCGGGTTTCAGTCTCACGGACGAGATGGACATAGCCATCTGCTCGCGCTGCAGCACCATAACGGTGGTCCAGCGGCTTCGGATTTGCGCCAGTGTGTTACGCCCCGATCTCCTTGAGGCGGATGGCCTGGCGCGCCAACAGCCGCTCGACATCGGCAATATCCAGTGTCGAGAGCTTGGCGCCCGGCTTGCGCAGGGTGGCGGACTTGATCACGCCGCGCTTGGCAAGCACATATTTGCGCGAGGCAAGGCCAATGCCCTGCTGCTGTTCGTAGCGGGCGAGCGGCAGATAGGCGTCGAAGATCGCATGGGCGCGATCGGGATTTCCGGCTGCATAGGCCTCGACGACGCCAACCATCATCTCCGGATAACAAAAGCCGGTCATTGCGCCATCGGCGCCGCGGCCCATCTCTTCGGGCAGGAAAAGCCCGCCATTGCCGCAAAGGATGGAGATACGCCGCATGGCGCCCTTGTCGCTGGCGGCGCGAAGCGCGGTGATTTTCGATAGACCCGGCCAATCCTCGTGCTTGAGCATGACACAATTCGGCACCTCGTTGACGATGCGCTCGATGACCTTAGGCGCGATGGTCACATTGGTGGTGAGCGGATAATCCTGCAGCACGAAGGGCGTATCGCCCAGGGTCTCGCCAACCGACTGGTAGAAGGCGAAGGCCTGATCGTCAGTCTTGACGGTCCAGGGCGGCGCGACCATGACACCGGCCGCCCCCTCGCCCATAACGGCTTCGGCAAGTTCGCTCATCGGCGCAAGCCCTGGCGCCGAAACGCCGACAACGACGGGGAGGCGCCCGTCGAGGCGCTTCAGCACCCGTTGGACGACTGTCCGCGATTCCTCGGCGGTCAGCTTCGGGGCCTCGCCGAGCTGGCCAAGCACCGTCAGGCCGGTGACGCCGGCGCCCTCGTAGAAATCGACCATGCTGTCGATACTGGCGAGATCGAGCGCGCCGTCATCGGTGAAGGGGGTTACGGCGATCACATAGACGCCCTTGGCATCTTCGGTCAGTCTGGCCATTCGTACTCTCCAATTCAGCGGCCGAAGAACAGCGCCTCGGCATTTCGAACAAAAATCTTTTCGGCAATCGTGGGATCGTCAATGGCGGCCTGTATGGTCTCGATCAGATCGGCGTCATCGGGCATGCCGTCCCACAATTCGGTGTGCGGCCAATCGCTGCCCCAGAGCAGCCTTTCCGCATGGCTGGCGGCAAGGGCGCGGCCGACCTCGGCGAAACCTTGGTCATTCATGTCCTTCGTCAAACGGTAGGGCGCGGTGACTTTGACGTAGGCCTCGGCTCTGTCCATCAGTCTTTTCAGGGCATCGACATGCAACGATCTCGTCTCTCTGGCAAGTGGAATGAAGCCGAGATGGTCGATGACGAGGGACAGGCGGATGCCGGACAGCGTTGCCGCAATATCGGGAAGTTGTTCGGGATTGATCTGCAATTGCAGCGACCAGCCGAGAGGGGCAATGCTTTCCGCCAGTGTCTTGGCGGCGGCGAGCGGGAGGCCACCCTTGTTGCGCGTATTGATCCGCACGCCGCGCACGCCGAGCCGATCCAGACGCTCCATCTCGGTCGCCGTGGTGTCAGGATCGATGACGACGATGCCGCGCAGACGATCTGGATAGGCGGCAAGCGCCTCCAGCAGCACCCTATTGTCGAAGCCATAGACGCTTGGTTGCACCAATACGCCCCTGGCGATGCCAATACTGCCGGAGAATTCGATCCAGTCGGCAATCGTCGCGATGTCAGGCGTGTAGCTGCGTGGAGTGTTGAGCGGAGCGCCGGCGCGAAAGACGTGGAAATGCGTATCGACCGTGCCTTGCGGCAGCGCCGGCTGCGGCAGCCGCGTCAGTTGCCGGCGGGGCAGGCAAAGCGGCGCCTCCCGATCAGCGGCACTCATCGCGCGTCGAGCTCCTCGCTTTGCAGGAAGTCAAAGTCGGCGCCTTCGTCAGCCTGGAGCACGCGCTCCTGATAGAGCTTGGCATAGCCGCGCGCCGGGGCCGGGGAGGGCCGGTTGACGACATCAAGCATGCGGCGATCGAATTCCGCCTGCTCGATGTCGAGGTCGATGCGCCGGCCCTCGACGTCGAGGCGAATGCGATCGCCGGTGCGGACGATAGCCAGAGGACCGCCATCAGCCGCCTCGGGCGCGATATGGAGGATGATCGTGCCGAAGGCCGTGCCGCTCATGCGGGCATCGGAAATCCGCACCATGTCCTTCACGCCCAGGCGGGCGAGCTTGCGGGGGATGGGTAGATAGCCGGCTTCCGGCATGCCGGGCGCACCTTTCGGCCCGGCATTGCGCAGAACCAGAACGTCATCGGCATGAACGTCGAGATCGTCGCTGTCGATGCGCAGCGTCATATCCTCGACGGAATCGAAGACGACGGCGCGTCCGCTATGCTGCAGCAGATCCTTGGAGGCGGCGGATTGTTTGATGACGGCGCCGCGCGGCGCCAGATTGCCGCGCAAGACGGCGATCGTTCCGATCGGCTTCAACGGTTTCTCGACGGTGCGGATAATGGTCTGGCCCGGCTCATCGACGACATCGTCGATGATCTCGCCGATCGTTCTGCCGTAGACGGTCGGGGCGCTGGCGTCGATTTCATGGCGCACCGCCTTCAACAGAGCCGGAACGCCGCCGGCCTCATGGAATTGCTCCATATAATGCTGGCCGGAGGGCTGCAGGTCGACGAGCAAGGGAATGCTCCGGCCCAGCCGGTCGAGCTCGGCCATGTCGAGGCGCAGACCGAGGCGGCCGGTTATCGCGGCAAGATGCACGACGGCATTGGTCGAGCCGCCCATCGCCTGCAGTGCGACGAGGCCATTGCGTATCGCCTGCGGCGTCAGGATATCGCGCACCGTCGGTGCAGCCTCATCCATGGCGAGACGCGCGGCGACACGGCCGGTCTCCTCGGCAAGGCGGACTCGTTCAGATTCGACGGCGGGTGCCGAACCGGCGCGGGGAAGGCAGAGACCCATGACTTCGGTGAGGTTCGCCATGGTGCTCGCCGTGCCCATCACCGTGCAGGTACCGATCGAGCTGGCCAGCTTGTTGTTGACGTCGGCGATCTCGGCCTCGTCGATCTCTCCGGCGCGGAAGCGCCCCCAGAAACGGCGGCAATCCGTGCAGGCGCCAAGCCGTTCGCCCTTGTGGTGGCCGACGGCCATCGGGCCGGTCGGCAGGAAGATCGCCGGTATCTCGCTGCTGGCGGCCGCCATGATCTGGGCCGGCAGGGTCTTGTCGCAGCCGCCGATCAGGACGACGGCATCCATCGGCTGGGCGCGGATCATCTCTTCCGTTTCCATCGCCATCAGATTGCGCAGATACATCGAGGTCGGCGAGGCAAAGCTCTCGTGGATCGAGATTGTCGGAAACACCATGGGCATCGCACCCGTCAGCATGACGCCGCGCTTGGTTGCCTCGATGAGTTGCGGCACATTGCCGTGACAGGGATTGAAATCACTGTAGGTATTGGCGATGCCGACGATCGGACGGTCGAGCGCATCGTCCGAATAGCCCATGGCCTTGATGAATGCCTTGCGCAGGAAAAGGGAGAATCCCTGATCGCCGTAACTCGTCAGCTTGCGACGAAGACCGTTCGACAAACCTGTTCCTCCCTCGCCAAATTGATCCATGGCCGTGGTGTCAGCGTAGAGGGATAAGGATGATTGTCAATAAATAAGATGGTGTCACTGTATCGTATTTTTGGATTTCTTCGACGATCACCATAAATTACAATGGGAATCAGCGAAATTAGCACTTTTGTTCGACTATCAAACGATTGGCTTTTGCGATGAAGATGGATAGATTATTGATAAAATGAGACTGTATGCAGAGGAAGCGCAATGACGGGAACGAGACGACGGCGTATCGGCGTTATCGGTGCCGGCTGGGTCAGCGCCTACCATCTGCCTGCATGGATGCGGCAATCGGAAAGAGCCGAGGTCGTGGCGATTGCCGACCCGTCGCCAAGCGCCGTCGAAGCCCGGCTTGCCGCCTTCGATATCGCGCGCCGCTATGCGAGCGCGCAGGTGATGCTGGATGCCGAGCAGCTCGATGCCGTGGATATCTGCGCGCCACGGGAGTTCCATGCCGAACTGGTGCGTCTGGCGGCGGCAAAGGACTTCGACATCATCTGTCAGAAGCCGCTCGCACCCTCCTACGGCGAGGCGGTCGACCTGCTGGCAGGTCTTTCAGGCAGGGGTAGGTTGATGATCCATGAGAACTGGCGGTTCCGCGCTTATTATCGGCGGCTGAAGGCGTGGCTCGACGAGGGACTTGCCGGCGAGATCCGCCAGGTGCAGTTCGAATTCCTGTCCAGCGGCATGATCGCGGATGCGGAAGGAAAAAGGCCGGCGCTGGTGCGCCAGCCCTTTTTCCGGACGCAGGAGCGATTGCTGGTTATGGAAGTCATGATCCATCATCTCGATACGCTGAGATATCTTCTGGGTGAGATGGAGGTGGTGAGTGCGCGGCTTGAGAGGAGCAATCGCGATATCGTCGCGGAGGATGTCGCAAGCGTCGTCCTGCGCCGGACGAGCGACGGTGTTCTCGTCACCATCAACGCCAATCTCGCCGTGCATGGCGCGCCGCCGGCGCCGCGTGATCACTTACGCATCTTCGGAACACGCGGCACGCTCGAACTTAATGGCAATCTGCTCTCGGCTGAGGGTGCGCGGCAGTGCCGGGAGAACTTCGATCCCGACCAGACCTACCAGGGTTCCTATGACGCGACCATTGCGCATTTCCTCGACAGCCTCGATGGAAAGGTGGCGATGGAGACATCGCCGGGCGATAACATCAAGACGCTTGCTCTGGTCGAGGATATCTATCGCTTGAGCCGGTTCGACCCGGAACGCAATCCACTGTAACATGGCTCGCCGTTAGAGCGCCGCGCGTCCAGGACGCTCTATCACTTTAGATTGGCGCATAATCCCTTTCCGAAAATCGAATCCGGTTTTCGGGGTTATGCTTCAGAGGAGATGACGTTGCAGACGCTCAACGAAAGCCGCGAAGACGGCATCGAGCATGATGATCTAAGCATTGCCCGCGCGCTGGAGGAGGACATCATTTTCGGACGGCTGGCGCCTGGAACCCGCCTGACCGAAGACACGCTCCTTGCCCGCTTTCACGTCACGCGCCATTTCGCCCGGCAGGCGATCGTGCAGCTCGAGACGATGGGTATCGTGGTTCGCGAGCGCAACAAGGGCGCGACCGTCCGCTCGTTGACGGCCCGCCAGGTCCAGGAAATCTACGACGTTCGGGAACTGCTGCAACGGCAGGCAGCGCTGTGGATAAAGCTGCCGGCGCCCGAGGCATTGATCGAGGAACTGCTGGCGCTGCACGAGGAGCATGGCCGCCACATCGAATCCGGCTATCTCAGGGGTGTGCACGAGGCCAACGATAAATTCCACCTGACGCTCTTCGGCGCCTGCGGCAATTCGCATCTGGTGCAATCGATCGAGCTCTATATGCGGCTCAGCCTGCCGGTGCGCGCCAATTCGATGTCGAGCAAGGAATCGCTGCGCATCTCGCACGAACATCACCGGCTGATGATCGAGATGTTGCGCGGTGGGGATAACTGGGTTCTCGCCCAGCTCTGCGTCGACCATCTGCAGCCGAGCAAGAAACGCTATCTCGCCTATGTTAGTGACAACTGACGCGACCGGTCGCTTGAAAGGGAGCGCAATCTTTTGATTGCGCTCCCTCCGCCTACCGGCTCACCAATCGAGGCGCAGGAGAGACACGCCCTGACGCGGTAGGGAGACTTTGAGGGCGATCTTGCCGTCATCGACCTTGACCGACGCCTCGCCGTCGATCTCGGCGAGTTTTCCCGAGGCTTCCAGCCTGGCATAGTCTTCGCCGGCCGGATTCTGCGGCTTGCCCATCGCCTTCCAGACGCCGAAGGCGTTGGAATGCTCCCCGTCCATCCTGAAATGCTTGAGCGAGGCGGAATTGTCGCCCCAGCCGTCGAGATTGACCGTGATGTCGGCGGACGGCCCGGCTTCGTCATCGTCGTGGTAGTGCCAGAGGAGAATGGAAACACCCTTGTCGTCGCGGGTCGCCACGACATTGACATCGGGCTTGCCGCGCACGCCGTGGCTCATAATATCCTCGATATCGCGGCGATAATCGCTTTCCGATTCCAGCCACTCGCCGCCGAGCTTGCCGAGCATGCGGAAGCCGTTGAGAACAGCCTTGTCGACGCCGTTGGTGGCAAGATCGCGGAAGCCGTCGAAATAGGGCTGGTCGTCGAAGAGGAAAGCCCAGGTCACCGCGCCTTCGATATGGATGTCGGCGCGTCTCGCCAGTTCGTAAGTGCGAATCATGCTCTCGACGACATAGACGCCGTAGAGTGGGCCGTTGCGATAACCGTTCTGCGGATGGACGCGTGCAGAGCAGGCCGCACAGCCTTCCGGATCGGATTCGCCGATCACCACGGGCAGGTGTCGGAGTTCCGGAAACTCGTTGATGATCGCAAGGTTCGTCTCGATGTCGCGGAGCTGCTTGTGCAGGCCCATCCGGACGTGACCCTCATAGATCACCGGATTGCCCTTGGCATGGAAGGCGAGGAAATCGATCGGCGACTTGTTGTCGACCACGTGCTGGAGGAAGGCGCGCAGGAAAGTCTGGGCCTTTTCATTGGCAAAGGCGCCGCAAGTGTGCGGGCCGCCGACGCGGGCCTTCGGCAAGGCACGCTTCAGGGCCTTGGCGCTGACATCATACATTTCGCAGAATTGCGGGATGGTTCCGGTCCAGTAGTGACCGTCCGGCTCGTTCCACACTTCCCACGGCCAGCTTGAAACGACGTCTTCGCCATATCTTTCGGCCAGATGGCGCGCCCATGCTTCGATGAGGTCGCCCCATTTCTTCAGATCCGTCGGCGGCGCCGTCCAGCCGGTGGTGATTGTTGCGTATTTGTCGGCCGGCTCCCATTGGTGGCGATAGGGACCGTCGAAATCGGAGAGCGCCTCCGGCGTGAAACCGATCTGGATCAGCGGAATGTTGCCGGCTTCCACATAGGTGTCGAAGATCTTGTCGATGATCGTCCAGTCATAGACCGGATTGCCGTTTGCATCCTCGGTATAGGCATTGGTCGAACCCCATTTGAGCGCAGGCATGCCGTCGCCGCTGGTCAGAAGATTGTGCGCGCGGATGCGGGGCGGCTCGGGGCTCAGCTCTGTCAGTTCCTTGAGCAGCTTCCTGCCGTGCGGGGAGTAGGTGTAGTTCGGCTCGTCGTAACCGAACCAGTTCCATAAGGGTTCGTATTTGCCGGTTGGCCGATTGGCGTGAACGGAGATTGTCACGTCATAGGGGCTGCTCATCCTGGTGTCCTCTTGAACGGTCATGCCAAAGCCTCCTCCCGAAAGCAGCCGACCTGTCTGGTGATGAAGTGCGGCCTCTTGGGAGGGCGCCGCGCTCGCCGCAAAAGCTAAGCCAAACGCTCACTTTGTCAATAATATAAAAAATCAGATCGGCGGCGTTCGCCAAAAATGCCTGTAAATACGCTATTTTTTATGACTGACAAAATTATCAGTTGCCGTTTCTCAAAAAATTGTCGATAACTGTGGCGTGAGTTCGCCCGCCGCCGAGGAGTGCATGTGTCCCTGCGGCACGCGCAGGCAGGGGTTCGCTGGACGCCATCGTCAATCGATTACGGGAAGCGCTCGCCGCGGCGAGTTGAGGAGGAGGAACATCCGATGAAGTTCCGTAAATATGCAGCCATTGCCTTATTGTCGCTCATGGCCCTTCCGGCATTTGCGCAGGATTTCATTGCCGGCATACCGCGCAATGAAACGCTGATCATCCAGGGTACGCCGCAGCAGAATGCAGACTGGTTCAACCTCTGGGCTCCGGGCGGCGGGGCGGCTGCAAATCTCAACGGCCTGCAGCAGCTGACCACCGATACGCTATGGTTCATCAATCCCGAAGGCGGCAAGGATGCCTGGCAGAATGCGCTGGCCAGCGAACCGCCGCACTACAACGCCGATTTCACCGAGATGACGGTGAAGCTGCGCAAGGGGATCTTCTGGAGTGATGGCATCGAATTCACCAGCGACGACGTGGTCTATACCGTGCAGACGCAGATCGACCATCCCGGCATGGCCTGGAGCGCGCCCTTCACCGTCAATGTCGCGAGTATCGAAAATCCGGATCCACAGACGGTCGTCATCCATCTAAAGAAGCCGAACTCGCGCTTCCATACGCTTTTCACCGTGCGCTGGAATGCCGCCTGGATCATGCCGAAACACGTCTTCGAGAAGGCCGCAGATCCGCTGTCCTTTAACAACAACCCGCCGGTTTCACTCGGGCCCTACCAACTGCAGAGTTATGACAAGGGCGGCAACTGGACGATCTGGAAGCTGCGCGACGACTGGCAGCGCACGTCGATCGGCCTGGCTGCAGCACAGCCGCCCGAGGTCAAGTACGTCGTCTATCGCGCCGCCGGCAATCCGGAGGCCCGCGTCATCGAGCAACGCAACCACAATCTCGACGTCATCAACGACATGGCGCCCGAGGGCATGTTCTCGATCATGCGTGACAGCAAGAGCACGGCCTCCTGGCTGAAGGGCTTCCCTTTCGCGCATCCGGACCCGACGCTGCCCTCTGTTCTTTTCAATACGAAGAAGGCGCCCTTTGACAATAAGGACGTGCGCTGGGCTCTCGCTCTGCTGATCGACATCCGCGAAGTGGCGCTTGGTTCCTATCGCGGCGCGGCCAATATCGCCGCCCTTGCCACGCCGCCGACGGGTTCTGCCCCGGACGATTATTACGCACCGATGCAGGACTGGCTGACGAACTTCGAGCTCGACACCGGATCCCGCAAGATCAAGCCCTACGATCCCAACATCTCGTCGCAGATCGCCAATATGGTGCGCAGCCAATGGGCCGATCAGATCCCGACCGATCCGGCCAAGCTGCAGCGTACCTTCGGCTTCGGCTGGTGGAAAAAGGACGTTGAGGCTGCGACCGAGCTGCTGCAGAAGGCGGGCTTCAAGAAGAGCGGTCGCCAGTGGATGAAGCCTGACGGCACGCCCTTTACGATCCGCCTGCAGGTGGAAGGCGATGCCATCCCGACGCTTGCCCGCGCCGGCACCGTGATTGCCCAGCAATGGACGCAAGCCGGCATCGCCACCAAGGTCGATGTCGCCGGCCCGACCAATGGCCAGCGCCTCAGTACCGGCGATTTCGAGACGGCGATCTACTGGAGCATCGAGACCTGGGGCGGTCATCCCGATCTCTCCTTCTTCCTCGACAGCTATCATTCGGAGTTCATCAAGCCGGTCGGGCAGATCCAGCCGCCGCGCAATCTGCAGCGCTGGCAGGATCCGCGTCTCGACCAGCTCATCGAGCGCAATCGGTCGATCGCCTTCGACTCGCCCGATGTCGCCAAACTCGGCCAGGACTTTCTGAAGCTTGCCGTCGAGGAAATGCCGATGATCCCGCTGATGGCCTACAACAAGTTCGCGCCGCTCGATACGACCTACTGGACCAACTATCCGAGCGCGGACAATCCCTATTCGGCCTCGGGTCCGAACTGGTCGAACATTCGCTACATGGTGGTCGGTCTGAAGGCCAATCCGGACGCGCCGAAGCCTTGATCGAGGCAATATCGAGGGAGCAGCCGGCCGCCGGCTGTTCCCGTTCTGCTATTGAAAGGTCGATGTCATGAACGGCTTTCTGATCTATGCGGCAAAACGCTTTCTGCAATTTCTCTTCGTGGTCTTCACCGGCATCACGCTGGCCTTCCTGATCGCGCATTTTTCGCCGGTCGATCCGATCGAGCAGACAGTGTCGCTGTTGACGAGCTTCGGCTCCACCGATCCGCAGGCCGTCGAGATCCTCCGCGAATCGCTGCGTGAACTCTATGGCACCGGCGGCCCGCTGCTGGAGCAGTATTTCACCTTCTGGGGCCGCGTCCTGACCGGCGATTTCGGCCCGTCGCTTTCCTCTTTCCCGACCCCAGTGATGACCGTTATCGGCCGTGCACTGCCCTGGACCGTCGGGCTTCTGACGCTCGCAACGATCATCTCCTGGATCATCGGCAATTTTCTCGGCGCGCTTGCCGGTTATTTCCACAGCAGCAAGCTGCTGAAGGTTGCCGGTATCGTCATCATGGCGCTGCAGCCGATCCCGACCTACATCATCGGTCTCAGCCTGGTGATCCTCTTCGGTTTCATCTGGCCGATCCTGCCGATCAGCGACGGCGCGCAGGTCAATCTCGCGCCTGCCTTCAACTGGGCCTTCATCAGCTCGGTGATCGAGCACGGCATCCTGCCGGCCCTGACCCTCGTGCTTGTCGGCATCGGCGGCTGGTTCATCTCGATGCGCTCGCTGGTTTCCAACATCGTCACCGACGATCACGTCGTCTATGCCGAACTTGGTGGCGTGCGCTCGCGCAGCATCTTTTCGCAATATGTGGCGCGCAACGCCATGCTTCCGCAGGTCACCGGCCTGGCACTCAGTCTCGGCAATGTCTTCGGCGGTGCCGTCATCGTCGAGTTCGTCTTCAACTATCCCGGGATCGGCAAGCTTCTGATCTCCGGCATTTATTCCGGCGATTACAGCCTCGTGCTCGGTGTCACCACAATCGCCATCATCGCGGTTGCCGCCGCGGTCTTCGTGATCGACATCATCTATCCGCTGATCGATCCACGCGTGAAACTGGGGTAATCCGTGATGTTCAAAGTCCTCAGAGACCTGCTGCGTTACAACAAGGAGTTCCTGCTCGGAACTATCCTGATCTCAATCATCCTGGCGCTGATCGCGGCATCGTTCTTTTCGCCCTATGACGAGAATGCCATCTATGTCGTCGCGCCCGACATGCCGCCTTCGGCCGAATTCTGGCTCGGCACCACCTCGCGTGGCCAGGAGGTTTTCTGGCAGATCGCCGCCTCGATGCGCAATACGCTGTTCTTCGGCATCATCGTCGCCTTCGTCAGCCGCATCATCGCCATCGCCGTCGGACTGATCTCCGGCTATATCGGTGGGCGAACCGACCAGATCATCATGGCGGTCAACGATACGCTCGGCGCACTGCCGAATATTCCGATCCTGCTGCTTCTGGTCTTCGTGCTTCGCGACCAGATGACGTGGTTCATGCTGGCGATCACCGCGGCGCTGCTCGGATGGACGCATGACAGCCGCCTGATCCGTTCCGTTGCCCTGTCTCTCCGCCACCGGGAATTTACCCGGCACGCGGTCTTCTCGGGCATGCGGACACGACAGATCCTCATCCGCGAGCATCTGCCCTATGTCATGCCGATCGTCTTCTTCACGACTATGAACAATCTGATCTGGGCGATCGGCCTCGAGGTGACGCTCTCGGTGCTTGGATTTTCCGACATCAACCGGCCGACGATCGGCGGCATGATCTACTGGGCCAATGCGCATTCCGCGATGGTATCGGGCGTATGGTGGTGGGTCGCCTTTCCGATGCTCTTCGTCGTCATCCTGTTCCTTGGCCTGTTCATGCTCGCCATGTCGGTGAACGAATATATCGACCCGCGCTCGCGCCTGGCCCGCATGGGAGCTTGAGGAGATGCAGAACCTGATGAGGACGCAGCCTTTGACCCTTGCCGAAAACGCCATGGATGCACTGACGATCGACGGGCTTAAATGTTATTACGTCAATGATTATTTCGGCGTGCGGCGGGAGATCCGCGCAGTCGACGATATCAGCCTGACCATCCGCAGGAACGAGATCTACGGCATTGCCGGCGAATCCTCGAGCGGCAAGACATCGCTGATCAAGACGCTTGCCGGCGCCATCCGCCCGCCGATGCGCGTCGTCGGCGGAACGGTGAAATTCAATTTTGCCGACGGGCCGATCAATGTCTATGCTGAACCGAGCAAGATGAAGGCGGCACGCTGGCGCCACCTTTCCTACATCATGCAGGGCTCGATGAATGTGCTGAACCCGGTCAGAAGGGTCAAACACGCCTTCACCGATTTCGCTTCCCGCCACATGAACCTCGATCCAGATGCCTTCCGCGCGCGCGTCGAGGCGCATCTTGCCCGCCTGCATCTCGATCCGCATGTGCTCGAGGCCTTTCCGCACCAGCTTTCGGGCGGCATGCGCCAGCGCCTGACGATCGCTCTCGCCACTGTCTGCGAGCCGGAATTCATCATCGCCGACGAACCGACGACGGCGCTTGACGTGCTCGTGCAGCAGGACGTGCTGGCGCTGATCAAGGAAGTGCAGATGCGCTTGCAGTCCTCGGTCATCTTCGTGACCCACGACATGTCGGTGCATGCCGCCATCACCGACCGGCTGGCCATCATGTATGCGGGACGGCTGGCGGAAGAGGGGCCGACGCAGGCGATCTTCGACAATCCCCAGCATCCCTACACCGTTCACCTGATCGGCAGCCTGCCACGCATCGGTGATGTCTCGACGCGAAAGAGCCTCAGGGGCAAGCCGCCGGCACTCTCGGATCCGCCTTCGGGATGCCGGTTCCATCCGCGCTGTCCGATCGCGATCGACAAATGCGCACGGGAGGTGCCGGCCATGCTGCCGAGCGCGACCGGAGGGCGGGTCGCGTGCTTCCGTGCCGGGGAGTACCAGATTCAATGAGCAGCCATTTCCTTCTCGAACTCGACCACGTCACCAAGCTCTTTCCGATCGGCGGTTTCTTCTCGCGCGAAAAGATGAAAGCGGTCGACGATGTCAGCTTTGCCCTCGCCGCCGACAAGCCCGAGATCTTCACGATCGTCGGCGAATCCGGCTCCGGCAAGTCGACACTGGCAAAGATGATTCTCGGTAACGAAAAGGTCGATCGGGGCAGCATCCGCTTCGACGGCGCCGATGTGAAGGCGGTGCGTTCCCGTAGGGATCGTGAGACTTTCATGGCCAAGGTCCAGCCGGTCTTTCAAAATCCGTTCGAGGCCTTCAATCCGCTGACCCGGATCGACGAGTATCTGCTGGCCACCGCCCATCGCTTCAAGGGCGCGAAGAGCCGCGCCGAGAAAGAGGCGCTTGCCGACGTTGCCCTTCAACGTGTCGGCCTGTCGATGGCGGAGATAAAAGGTCGTTTCTCGCATGAGCTTTCAGGCGGCCAATTGCAGCGCATCGCCGTCGCCCGTGCGCTGATCCCTGAGCCGAAGCTGATCGTGGCGGACGAGCCGGTCTCGATGGTCGACGCATCGCTGCGCATGTCGATCGTCAATCTCTTTCGGGATCTGCGCGACGCGCTCAACGTCTCGATCGTCTACATCACCCATGACCTTGCGACCGCTTACTACATTTCCGACCGCGTGGTGATCATGCGCAAGGGCGTGGTGGTGGAGAGCGGCGATGCCAGGGATGTGCTGGAACATCCGAAACACGCCTACTCTATCGCCTTGAAGAACGCGGTCCTGCCGCCCAATCCTCGCGAGGCGTCGGCGATCATTCGCCTGCGGCAGCGCAATGGCAAGGCAAATGAAGCCTATTCCGACGATGGCGACCGCCTTGCCAGGTGAAGCTCAATTTCTGAGCTTCACTCTTTAAATCGCTGCGGCGACCCGCAGTGCGTGGCTCCGTCTTTGCAGTTTCAATTCCATCGATTTGCGGGCATGGTCTCGCGCGATGAGCACAGATTCGTCCGATCTCTTTGGCGCGCTTTTCGAGGCACCGCCCGCGAACCGAACGGTTCCGGTGCTGGTGCCGATGCCGGCGCCCAAACCCTATTCCTATTCGGTGCCGGATGGCATGGCGGTCGAGCCCGGCTCGGTCGTGCAGGTGCCGCTCGGGCCGCGGCAGGTGATCGGCGTCGTCTGGGACGGCGGCGAAGACGGCGTCGATCCGAAGAAGCTTCGGCCGATCAGCCATGTCTTCGACTGCCCGCCGCTTTCCAGGGAGATGCGGGATTTCATCGATTGGGTGGCGACCTATACGCTCTCGCCGCCTGGGCTCGTTGCTCGCATGGCGCTGAGGGCGCCGAACGCCTTCGAGCCGGAACCGATGGTGGAGGGGTTGAAGCTCGTCGGCGGCGAACCGGAGCGGATGACGCCGGCGCGCGCCCGGGTGCTCGATACCGCCTCCGACGGCTTTTCCTGGACACGCAGCGGTCTTGCGCATGCGGCGGGCGTCTCGACGAGTGTCGTCGATGGGCTGATCACGCTCGGCATTTTTGAGGCGATATTCCTGCCGCCGCCGCCGGTTGTGGCGATGCCCGATCCGGATTTTGCTGCCGCACGTCTCGAAGGGCCGCAGAAGGAGGCAGCCGAAGAGATTGTTACCGACGTTCGCAAGGGCGAATTTTCGGTGTCGCTGATCGACGGGGTGACCGGCTCCGGCAAGACCGAGGTTTATTTCGAGGCGATTGCCGAGACGCTGAAACGTGGCAAGCAGGTGCTGATCCTGCTGCCGGAGATCGCGCTGACGGCCAGTTTCATGGAGCGCTTCCAGGACCGCTTCGGGGCAAAGCCGGCCGAATGGCATTCCGATCTTGCGCCGCGCATGCGCGAAAAGGTCTGGCGCCAGGCGGTGACCGGCGAAGTGCGGGTGGTGGCGGGCGCGCGCTCGGCGCTCTTCCTGCCCTTCGAGGATCTTGGCCTGATCATCGTCGACGAGGAGCACGATCCCGCTTACAAGCAGGAGGATCGCGTCTTTTACAATGCTCGCGACATGGCTGTCGTGCGCGGCCGCATCGGCGATTTTCCCGTCATCCTGGTGTCGGCGACGCCGTCGGTCGAAAGCCAGGTCAACGGGCAGAGCGGACGTTACAGCACCGTCCACCTGCCGACCCGTTTCGGCGATGCGGCGATGCCGGATCTGCATCTGGTCGATATGCGCAGGCACGCGCCGGAGCGGGGCGGCTTCCTGTCGCCGGTGCTGATCCGGGCGATCGGCAAGACGGTGGAGAAGCGCGAACAGGCGCTGCTGTTTCTCAACCGGCGCGGTTATGCGCCGCTGACGCTCTGCCGGGTCTGCGGCTATCGATTCCAATGCCCGCAATGTTCGAGCTGGCTGGTGGAGCATCGTTTCCGCAAGCAGCTGCAATGCCACCAATGCGGCCATGCCGAGCGCACGCCGGAGGCCTGCCCGGAATGCGGCACGCTCGATCATCTCGTCGCCTGCGGGCCAGGCGTCGAGCGCATCGCCGAAGAGGTGGAACGGCATTTCCCGGAGGCGCGAACGATCGTTCTCTCCTCGGATATTATGGGTGGGGTGAAGCGGCTGCGGCTGGAGTTGGAAGCGATCGCCAAGGGCGAGGCCGATATCGTCATCGGCACCCAGCTTGTCGCCAAGGGGCATAATTTTCCGCTGATGACGCTGGTCGGCATCGTCGATGCCGATCTCGGCCTTGCCAATGGCGACCCCCGCGCGGCCGAGCGCACCTTCCAGCTTCTGTCGCAGGTGACCGGCCGGGCCGGACGCACCGGACTGAAGAGCCATGGGCTGCTGCAGACCTATCAGCCGCAGCATCCTGTCATGCAGGCGATCGTATCAGGTGATTCCGACGCCTTCTACGAGCGCGAGATCAGCGAACGCGAACGCGCCGTGCTGCCGCCCTTCGGCAGGCTTGCGTCGATCATCGTTTCTGCCGAAACCCGCCATGATGCTGAAAACCATGCGCGCGGCATGCGCAACGCCGCACCGCAGGTGTCGGGTATCTCGGTGCTAGGCCCGGCCGAAGCGCCGCTCGCGCTGGTACGCGCCCGTCATCGCTTCCGCCTCCTGGTGCACGGCCGGCGGAACTCGGACATGCAGGGGTTCCTGCGGGCGATGCTGTCGCAGTCACCCAAGGAGCGCGGATCGGTGCAGGTGCAGCTGGATATCGATCCGCAGAGTTTTCTCTAGACGCCATTTCCTCCTTTTTCGGCCCATGCCATAAAACACTGATTCATCCGGGTGATTTGGGGCTGACGCATGGAGTTTTATTTTCCGACCGAGCTTGGCGAGCAGCTTGCTTTTTGCTCTGCCGCTTTCACGGCGCTTGCCGGCTTCATCATGATGTTCGCGCCGGGGCAGACTTTCCGTCTTCTCGGTCTGCAGGCGCAGGAGGGGCGGCCGGAAGGTTTCGGCGAGGGACGCTCGATGGGCGGTTTCTATCTCGGTTTCGGCCTGTCGGCGATCCTGCTCGCCCAGGACTGGATCTACATGGCGCTCGGCGCCTCTTTCGCGATGGCTGCCTTTGCCCGTATCATCTCGATCCTGTCCGATAAGGGGAGTAATCTCGTCAACTATTTACTCCTGGTTGTGCAGATTGCTTTGGCCGCGCTACCGCTGCTCTACGTTTTCGGCTTCATCCAGACGTGACTCTCTCTGCCGGCAGACGGCATTTCTGGCCTCCTTCCAGGCCATTGCGCAATTTTGCGAACAGAAAATCATATGAAAGGCATATTCGGGCGTTACGCGTGTTGCGAGTCCGTACATCCTATGTTAGACGGACCCCGAATTTCGGAAGAAGCAAGAGGCTTCTCTTGTGATTTCTGGGGGAAATCAAAACGAATTCAAGATCATAGGTTCGGCGCCCGCCGAGAGCCGGATTTTGGGTTGAAATCAGGGAAATTTGTGCCAGTGGCAGACACGTCCCAGCTTACTTCTGGTGTTGCCGAGCGCTATGCCTCGTCGCTTTTCGAACTGGCGCTCGAGCAGGGCGCCGTCGACAGCGTAACCGCCGATCTTGACCATTTCCAGACGATGCTGGATGAGAGCGCCGACCTGAAGCGTTTCGTCGCAAGCCCGGTTTTCTCCGCCGAAGACCAGTTGAAGGCGATCGTCGCCATCAGCGAGAAGGCCGGCATCAGCGGTTTCTTCGCCAATTTTCTGAAGGTCGTGGCGCGCAACCGCCGCCTGTTTGCCCTGCCGGGCATGATCAAGGCCTTCCGCATCATCGCCGCGAACCATCGCGGTGAAATTTCCGCCGAGGTCACCTCGGCGCATGCGCTTTCGCAAGCGCAGGAAACCGAATTGAAGGTGGCACTCAAGAGCGTTACCGGCAAAGACGTGACGATTGCCGTCACGGTTGATCCGTCAATTCTTGGTGGTCTGATCGTGAAGGTCGGGTCCCGTCAGATTGATACGTCTCTTCGTACCAAACTCTCTACCCTTAAGCTCGCATTGAAAGAGGTTGGCTGATGGATATCCGCGCCGCGGAAATTTCCGCAATTCTCAAAGACCAGATCAAAAATTTCGGCAAAGAGGCAGAAGTCTCGGAAGTCGGCCAGGTTCTCTCCGTCGGTGACGGTATCGCTCGTGTCTATGGTCTGGACAATGTCCAGGCCGGTGAAATGGTCGAGTTCCCGGGCGGCGTCCGTGGCATGGCGCTGAACCTCGAATCCGACAATGTCGGCGTCGTCATCTTCGGCGCTGACCGTGACATCAAGGAAGGCGACACCGTCAAGCGGACCGGCGCCATCGTCGACGTTCCGGTCGGACCTGAATTGCTCGGCCGCGTCGTCGACGCGCTCGGCAATCCGATCGACGGCAAAGGCCCGATCAATGCGACGCGCCGCTCGCGCGTCGACATCAAGGCTCCCGGGATCATCCCCCGCAAGTCGGTTCATGAACCGATGTCGACTGGCCTCAAGGCCATCGATGCGCTGATCCCGGTCGGCCGCGGCCAGCGCGAACTCGTCATCGGCGACCGCCAGACCGGCAAGACCGCGATCCTTCTCGATGCCTTCCTCAACCAGAAGGCCATTCACGACAACGGTCCGGAAGGTGAGAAGCTTTACTGCGTCTACGTCGCCATCGGCCAGAAGCGTTCGACTGTCGCGCAGTTCGTCAAGGTGCTCGAAGAGCGCGGCGCTCTGAAATATTCGATCATCGTTGCCGCCACCGCTTCCGATCCGGCGCCGATGCAGTTCCTGGCTCCGTTTGCCGGCTGCACCATGGGCGAATATTTCCGTGATAACGGCATGCATGCGCTGATCGGTTACGACGATCTGTCCAAGCAGGCCGTATCCTACCGTCAGATGTCGCTTCTGCTGCGCCGCCCGCCGGGTCGCGAAGCCTATCCGGGCGACGTTTTCTACCTGCATTCGCGCCTGCTCGAGCGCGCTGCGAAGATGAATGACGACATGGGCGCCGGTTCGCTGACCGCTCTGCCGGTTATCGAGACGCAGGGTAACGACGTTTCGGCCTTCATTCCGACCAATGTGATTTCGATCACCGACGGCCAGATCTTCCTTGAAACCGATCTTTTCTATCAGGGTATCCGTCCTGCCGTGAACGTTGGTCTGTCGGTTTCCCGCGTTGGTTCGGCGGCGCAGATCAAGGCGATGAAACAGGTTGCCGGCTCGATCAAGGGCGAACTCGCGCAGTATCGCGAAATGGCTGCCTTCGCCCAGTTCGGTTCGGACCTCGACGCTGCGACGCAGCGCCTGCTGAACCGTGGCGCACGCCTGACCGAACTCCTGAAGCAGTCGCAGTTCTCGCCGCTGAAGACGGAGGAACAGGTCGCGGTGATCTTCGCGGGCGTCAACGGCTATCTCGACAAGCTGCCGGTTGCTTCGGTCAGCAAGTTCGAGCAGGGTCTCCTCTCATATCTGCGTTCGGAAGGCACCGCCATCCTCGACGCGATCCGCACGGAAAAGGCAATCAGCGATGATACCAGGGGCAAGCTTACCGCTGCTCTCGATAGCTTCGCAAAGTCTTTCTCGTAATCGGGCCCTAAGTTAGGACGGATCACGGATGCCTTCACTTAAGGATCTGAAAAACCGGATCGCCTCCGTCAAGGCGACGCAGAAGATCACCAAGGCGATGAAAATGGTCGCCGCGGCGAAGCTTCGGCGTGCGCAGGAGGCGGCCGAGGCCGCCCGGCCTTATTCGCAGCGCATGGGTGCGGTTCTGGCGAACATCGCCAAGGCCGTCACCGATGCGGATGGCGCGCCGACACTGATGACCGGTACCGGCAAGGACCAGGTTCACCTGCTGGTGGTCTGCACAGCCGAACGCGGTCTTTGCGGTGGCTTCAATTCGCAAATCGCACGCTTTGCGCGCGAGCATGTCCGCAAGCTGCTTGCCGAGGGCAAGACGGTGAAGATCTTTACCGTCGGCAAGAAGGGTTATGACATCCTTCGCCGCGAATATGCTTCTCTAATCATCGAGCGCAAGGAATTGCGCGACGTCAAGCGAATCGGTTTCGAGAATGCGGACCAGATCGGCAAGCGCGTCATCCAGATGTACGAGGCCGGTGAATTTGACGTCTGCACGCTGTTCTATTCCGAATTCAAGTCGGTGATCAGCCAGATTCCAACAGCGCAGCAGCTCATCCCGGCTTCGACGGGCGGAGTACAGAGCGAAGATGCCGCGCATGCAGGCGCCGTCTACGAATATGAGCCGGATCCGGCATCGATCCTCGAAGATCTGATCCCGCGCAATATCTCGGTCCAGGTCTTCCGTGCGCTCCTCGAGAACGTTGCCGGCGAGATGGGTGCGAAGATGAGCGCGATGGATAATGCGACGCGTAACGCCGGTGAGATGATCAACAAGCTGACGCTGAGCTACAACCGCCAGCGTCAGGCGCAGATCACCAAGGAACTCATTGAAATCATTTCGGGCGCGGAAGCGCTCTGAGGTTAGGAAAAGAGGGTCAGAAAATGGCTGAGGCAGCTACCCCCAAGACAGGCTCTGTCGGCAGAGTCACACAGGTTATCGGCGCCGTCGTCGACGTTGCTTTCGAAGGCGAACTGCCGAAGATCCTGAACGCGCTGGAAACCAGCAACAACGGCAATCGCCTCGTTCTCGAAATTGCGCAGCACCTTGGCGAAAACGTCGTTCGTACCATCGCGATGGACTCGACCGACGGTCTCGTGCGCGGCCAGGAAGTCACCGACACGGGCTCTCCGATCATGGTTCCCGTCGGCAATGAGACGCTCGGCCGCATCATGAACGTCATCGGTGAGCCGGTCGACGAAGCAGGTCCGCTGGTTACCGCCCACAAGCGCTCCATCCACCAGGATGCGCCGACCTATGTCGAGCAGTCGACGGAAGCGCAGATCCTCGTCACCGGCATCAAGGTCGTCGACCTTCTCGCCCCCTATGCACGCGGTGGCAAGATCGGTCTCTTCGGTGGCGCCGGCGTCGGCAAGACCGTCTTGATCATGGAACTGATCAACAACGTCGCCAAGGCGCATGGTGGTTACTCGGTTTTTGCGGGCGTCGGTGAACGCACCCGCGAAGGCAACGACCTTTACCATGAAATGATCGAATCGAACGTCAACAAGCACGGTGGTGGCGAAGGCTCGAAGGCTGCGCTGGTTTACGGCCAGATGAACGAGCCGCCGGGTGCGCGCGCGCGCGTTGCTCTGACCGGCCTGACGGTCGCCGAACACTTCCGCGACCAGGGCCAGGACGTGTTGTTCTTCGTCGACAACATCTTCCGCTTCACGCAGGCAGGTTCCGAAGTGTCGGCTCTGCTCGGCCGCATCCCGTCGGCGGTCGGCTATCAGCCGACGCTCGCAACCGACATGGGCCAGATGCAGGAGCGCATCACGACGACAACCACCGGCTCGATCACCTCGGTCCAGGCCATTTACGTTCCGGCCGACGACTTGACTGACCCGGCGCCGGCAACTTCGTTCGCTCACTTGGACGCAACGACGGTTCTGTCGCGCTCGATCGCTGAAAAGGGTATCTACCCGGCCGTCGATCCGCTCGACTCCACGTCGCGCATGCTCGACCCGTTGGTCGTCGGCGAAGAGCATTACGAAGTCGCCCGTAAGGTCCAGTCGACGCTGCAGCGTTACAAGGCCCTCCAGGACATCATTGCGATTCTTGGCATGGATGAACTGTCCGAAGAAGACAAGGTTGCCGTCGCCCGCGCCCGCAAGATCGAGCGCTTCCTGTCGCAGCCGTTCTTCGTCGCCGAAGTTTTCACCGGCTCGCCGGGCAAACTGGTTGCTCTTGAAGACACGATCAAGGGCTTCAAGGGCCTCGTCAACGGCGAATATGATCACTTGCCGGAGGCTGCCTTCTATATGGTCGGCTCTATGGACGAAGCTGTCGAGAAGGCCAAGAAGCTCGTAGCTGCTTGATGAGCGACGCGCTAGACGAAATATTCTGCTGCGACTCCCTGAGGGGGGTCGTGGCGGATCTTCCGGAACCAGCTGCTCCCACCGTTTATCGCGCCGATAATGGTGTGCTGATGATGGTGGTAGGTCTTGTCCAGAGCGAGGAAGGCCTCGGTTATCTCGATCAAGCGATACTGCACTGCCCGTTCTGCGGGACAAAATTGCAAGATGCAAAAGCCATAGCCGAGAAGGTAAGTCACTGATGGCTGACAATTTCAACTTTGAGCTCGTTTCACCGGAGCGCCTGCTGCTGTCGGAGATGGTGACTGAGGTCGTCATTCCTGCGACCGAAGGCGAAATGACGGTCATGGCAAACCATGCTCCGACGATGACGACGATCAAGCCTGGTGTCGTAAGCGTGCGATTCGCCTCCGGTAAGAAACAGGACTATGTGGTGTTCGGCGGTTTTGCTGATATCCTGCCGACCGGCTGTACATTGCTTGCTGAATCTGCAGTTCCGGTCGAAGAACTCCAAAAGGACGAGCTGACCCGCCGCATCGAGGCCGCCCGTAGGGAACTCGAACATGCCGAGTTGCACGAGCATAAGTCGAAGCTCGAGCACTTCATCATGGAAATGACGCATCTGAGCGGCATCGTTCAACAGGACTGATCGCAATCGACTATGACGATGAAAGGCGGCTGTAACAGCCGCCTTTTTTGTGTCCGTTCCATCTCTTAGGGGGCGGAAGACAGCGCCATTGGTGGCTTGAAATGAACAAGCGGTCGATATCGCCGCTTTTGCAACGTGCAAAGTTCGTCTCAGAAGCCCGTGCCGCCGCGCAGCTCGATGACGACCGTCCTGAGCAGTATCTTCAGGTCGAGCAGCAGGCTGAAATTCCTGACATAATAGATATCGCAAGCGATGCGGGCGCGGGCTTGCAGCGATCGCGCCGTCGGGCCCCGCCAGCCGCGTGTCTGCGCAAGACCGGTGATGCCGGGGCGCATGATGTGGCGTTGATGGTAGTCCGGCACCAGTTCTTCGTAGAGCTTGCCGGCTGCCCGCATGTTGATAGCGTGGCAGCGCGGGCCGACCAGCGACATCTCGCCCCTGAGGACGTTGAAAAGCTGCGGCAGCTCGTCGATATTGGTCTTGCGGAGCACCGCGCCGATGCTTGTCACCCGGCTGTCGCCCTTGACGGTCTGTTGAACGCCGCTTGGATCACAAGCTTCGGCGCGCATCGACCGGAACTTGAAGACCGTGATCTTCCGGCCGTTCAGCCCCCAGCGGATCTGGCGGAAAAACACCGGACCGCCATCGTCGAGTTTGATGAAAAGAGCGATGGCCAGAAAAAGCGGCGCCAGCACGAGGAGGGCGCTGACTGAGGCGACGATGTCGATCAACCGCTTCATGGCCAGCCGCAACGCCATTTTTCTTTCTACAGGGGAAAAGCTATCCGGCTGGCGAATGTTGGAGTTCGCTATAACCAGGGTCTTGGTTTTGTCCTGACGCTGAGACGGATCGAAGCGTGAATTCGTCTTCGAAGTAAAAGCATTCATTACGCAAGGTCCACAAGTTTAGATGCGATACTGAACAGCAGTGAGACAGATACATGGTCACGTATCGTTTGTCATCGGTATAAATATGAATTTGATAACCCTAAAGACACCAAAAATGGGAGTATTTCGCGTTAACCTTAATGCCTGTAGTTGCACTTCTGGGGAATTTATACTTTGAAAGGAGTAGCCCGATTGGGTAGGCGAGATGTCAGCCGGTTGCCGAAATCGATCGCCGGTTTTTCCAGCAGGAAGTAGCTGAGGCTCGCGACCAGAAGGATGAGCGCCGCCGCCAGCCCGCAAGATTGCAGCCAGCCGGCGACGACATTTTCCGAGGAAAAGCCAAACGAGCCCGGGTCGAGTCTCTGGATCAATATCAGGATGATCTCCTGCCAGATATAGATGCCGAAGGAGATCTTTGCGATGTAGCGGACAGGAGCGTTGTCGAACAGCCTTCCCAGGTGTTGCGAATGGCTGAGCGAAACGAGTGTCGTTGCGACCGCCAGCGGAAAGACCGGAAAACCGTAGGGGATTTCGAGCCAGCCGTAAGCCTCGTCGGAGCCGCCGGGCGATATGACGAGGCGGTAGCCGGCAACCGCGATCGCCAGGAGCGATACAACATCGAACCAGGAGGCGCGCCTTGTTGGGAGCATGACCTCGACGCTCGCGGCAAGCGCGCCGAGCGCGAAGACGGCAAAGAAGCCGATCGGATTATATCTCGGCATCCACTCCTTCGCGCCGCCCTGCAGGCCGTACTGCCAGCCGCGTCCGATGTCGTCGAGCGGAAATAAGGCCAGAATCAGCACATGGGCGAGAAGTACGGCTGCGATGACGCAAAACCAGGCGAAGCGGGCAAACAACGGGCGCCGCCTCAGGAGGGGCAAACGAAATAGCAGGAGAAAGCAGATCGGCAGGAGCACATAGCTGGTGACCTCGAAGGCAATGGACCAGAGCGGCCCGTCGGCTTCGACAGGAAACAAGGTACGCCAATGCCACTGGCTCATGAACAGCAGCCCGGAGACGTAGCGGAGCACAAGCTCCGGCGTCAGCGGCAGGGCAAGCAGCGTCAGGCTGAGAGCGAAGCCGATGGTGGCGGCGAACCAGAAGCCCGGAGCGATGCGCGCCGCCCTGCGGATCGCGTAATGGCGGAGGCTCGGCATGGCGCTACCGGCGTCGAGCGCGCGCCAGAAGGGATGGGCAAGAAGAAAGCCGCTGAGCACGAAGAAGATGGCGACGCCGAAATTGCCGAAGCGGAGGATATGTGCGGTCGGTCCGAGTTCGTCAGGGATTCTGCGCATATCCAGCCGCAGCGCGAAGTGGTGGGCGAGCACCAGCAGACAGGCCGTCGCACGCAGAAAGTCCGCTCCGGCCAGTCTCTCCTGTTGTCGCATCCTGCCTCCCCACCTTGCCCAGAGCATGATGCCGAAAAGTGTGAGCGGTGCTCGGACGACATCATGCACCACTTCCTTGATTTAGATACGGATTCAGCTCTTAGGCCGGAGCGGCCCAAGATCTGAATCCGTGTCTGCGATTTTGCAGCGGAAAGCCGCGACGGGCAAGGCAGGGCTGGGCTCAGTCGAGAAGTTCGTTGGTATAATAGGTGGAAAAGTCCGGCTTCTCCTTGAGTGCGGCGCCATTCGCATCGACCAGAATGCCATTCTCCATCAGGAAGCCGCCGAGGCCCTCGGCCTTTGCCGGGTCGAGCTTACCGATCACGCCGGCCTCGGATTTCAGGAAGTGCCCCTCGATCAATGCCTTTTGAGAAGCCTTTACCAGTTCCGTGTTCATCAGTGCGCCGTTGCTTCCAGAGATCAGCAGCTCGCAGGCTTCGTCGGGATGGTCGACGGAGTAGGCATAACCCTTTCGTGTCGCCTGGATGAAGGCGCGAGCGTGTTCCCGACTTGCGGAGAGATAGGCGTCGCTGGAGACGATGACCGTCGTCTGCTCGTCGGGAATGCCATAATCGGAATAGTGGAAGCGGCCGATCTTCCGGTTTTCCAGTTCGGCGGCGATGCCTTCCCAGGTGTAGATCTCCAGCGTGAAATCGATCGAGCCATTGTCCAGCGCCTCGTAGGCGGAGGTGCCGAGGGTGACGGTCTTGACGTCGCCTTTGCCGCCGTCATTGCGGATCATCGCGGAGATCAGCGCGCTCTCCCAGGTACCGCCAAAGCCGCCATAGGTCTTGCCGTCGAGGTCTTTCGGGCTCTTGATGTCGTCGCGTCCGCCCTTGAAGATCAGGCGTGCGGTTTCCGTCTGGACGACGCCGTAGACCATCTTCACGTCACCGCCGCCAGCGCGCTGCGTGAGGGTCTCGATCTCGCTGCTGATGCCGAAATCGGCGACGCCGTTGGACACCAGCGTTCCGGCGCTGGTGTCGGTGAAGGGAAGAATCTCGACATCGAGCCCGGCATCGGCATAGAAGCCCTTCGCCTTGGCGACATAGATGCCGATATGGTTGGTGTTGGGTGTCCAGTCGAGCGCGATGCGAACCTTTGCGGGCGCCGATTGGGCGAGGGCGGTACGGCCGGCGAGGCTTGCCGCGATGGCGGCGAAGATCGTCTGGCGACGAGTGAGAAGCAGCATGGTGACCTCCTCAGGTCTCTAGAGCATGATGCCGAAAAATGTGAGCGGTTTTCGGACGACATCATGCTCTAACTCTTTAAATCAGAACAGGATTCAGATTTGAGGCCGACTGGCCTAAAATCATCCTGTTCTAGGATGAAGCAGGGTTTGCAGGATTTCGGTTTCGATCGCCTGGGCCGCCGGCGAGCCGAGATCGGCAATGCTTCTCGGGCGGGGCAGGGGAACGCGGAATTCGCGGATGATACGCGCCGGACGGGCCGAAAGCACGTAGATCCGGTCGGAGAGGAACACGGCCTCGCGAACATCATGGGTGATCAGCAGCGCCGTCCAACGGTGTTCGGTCCACATGCCCTGCAGCCATTCCTGGATCTGCGTGCGCGTCAGCGCGTCGAGCGCGCCGAAAGGCTCGTCGAGCAGCAGCATGTCCTGGGTCTGGACGACGGTGCGCAGCAGCGCGGCGCGCTGGCGCATGCCGCCTGACAGTTCGGAGGGATAGTGGTGTTCGAAGCCGGCAAGGCCGAAGCTCTCGAACAGCGGCGCGACGGCGGCGCGGGCCGCGCGGCGGTTCATGCCTTTCACCTCGAGACCGAGTGCCGCATTGTCGATGATCCGGCGCCAGGGCATCAGCGCGTCGCGCTGCGGCATGAAGGCGAAGGAATGCGGCGCCTGTTCCAGCGGCACGCCCTTAAAAAGCATGGTGCCGGCATCGGGGCGCAGTGCCTGGGTCAGCAGTCGCAGCACCGTCGATTTTCCGGAGCCGGACGGGCCGACGATCGAAACGAACTCGCCGTCTGCGACGGCGAGCGAAATATCGCCGAGCACCTTCATGCCGTCGAAGGACTTCGAGATATTGTGCAGTTCAACCATTGTATCGCTCATCGGCGCCGCTCCGCGGTTGGCTGCCAGGGCATGACGAGGCGCTGGATCAATAGCGTCGCTCCGAAGAGGCAGAGTGTCAGAACGGCGCTGATGACGACGGCGGCGAGCACGAGATCGGGACGGAAATTGTTCTTGGCGTTGAGGATATAGATGCCGAGGCCGCGGGCGGCGCCGGCATATTCGGCAAAGATCGCGCCGACGACAGCATAGGTGATCGAGATCCGCAGGCCGGCGAAGAAATAGGGCAGCGAGGAGGGAAGCCGTGCCAGGCGGAAAATGTGCCAGCGGCTCGCCTTCATCGAATTCAGCAATTCGGCGATGTCGCGGTCAGTCGATTCATAGCCCTGCAGCAAGGCGACGAGCAGCGGGAAGAAGGTGACGAGCGCCACCAGCAGGATCTTCGGCAACAGGCCGAAGCCGAACCAGAGGACGACGAGGGGCGCGATCGCCACCAGCGGCAGGGTCTGGCTGGCGATGAAGATCGGCAGCAATGCCCGGCGCATGAAGGGCACGAAATCCATGAGGATCGAGGCGGCGAAGGCGAAGGCCAGCGACAGCGCGAAACCTCCGAGTGTCGCGCCGAGCGTCGGCCAGGTGTTTGATATCAGCGCCTCGCGGTTCAGCCAGCCCTGGATGACGATGCGCGAAGGCGCCGGCAGGATGGAAGGTTTGATACCGGAAAGATCGACATAGAGTTCCCATGCCGCCAAAAAGACGCAGCCGGCCAGCAAGGCGGGTATGCCCCGGTAGAGAGCGGCGCGGAGCGCGGCAAGGCGCGAAGCCGATGGTTGTGGCAGTGTCATCAGCGTTCGATTTCAGGCTTTCGTCGGGCTATTGGCAGACGCCGTGATGTCGAGGGTAACATGTCCCTCGGGGTCGCCGAAGCGATAGAAGGCCTCACGAATGGTTGCGAAGACGGCACCGGCATCGCCAGAAAGCCTGGTGCAGAAATTCTTGGCACGGTCGAAGGTGCCAGAGCGCTTCAGGAAGTCGATGCAGCCATAAATCTCGTCCATATGGGTACCGGTTGCCATGACGTAGAGCGAGAATTGCGCAGCGGTCGGCTGGCCGGTCTCGGTGGTGGTTTCAACGGCGGCAAGTGCGGCTGTTATGCGCTCGGCAAGCGGCTCCGCCTGACCGAGGGAGGGGTTGACGCCGCAGATGACGTCGTCGGGCTCGCCGGGGCAGCCGCGTGAAACGGCGGCTGACAGGACGCAATGCTCGCCGGTCTTTGCGGCGGCGACGAAAAGATCGTGCATGGCGGCGAAGAGAATGTCAGGCGGGCCGACCAGCAGTGTGGAGATGTCATCGGTCTCGATGCGCAGCCGGTCGCGATAGGGGTCGAGCGCCTTGACGGCATCAAGAATGATGCCGACGAAATTGCCGGACATCGGATAGAGTGACACCTGTGCGCCTGAGAACATCTGAACCTCGCTCCGCTGGCATTACCCAGATCAGCTTTGAAGGGTCCAGAGGCTGGCACCTCACATCTCAGCCCCGGCGATACGGAGCTCCCCTGTTATTTGCGCGGAAACTATCACCGGGGTTTCCTCCCCGCAACAGCAAAATTGCGAACCCGTCTGCGCGGTCGGGATGGACCTGATGCGACGGGAAACACCCGGACGGAGGTCCTGTCCGGGTGTTCCCAATGGTTCCGTACCTGCCGGGAACGGAACCGGAGCTCTCTGCCTCAGGCGGCTAGCGCATAACCCCGAAAATCGGAATCGATTTTCGGAAAGGATTATGCGCAGATTCAAAGTAATAGAGCGTCCTTAGCGCGTCCGAAAAGACGCGCGGCGCTCTGTGTCGGTATAGGGACGATCGCTGCGGGCAGTGACGAGCGCCTGCGTCCACCATTCCAGCCTCGCCATCATCCGATCGAGCAAACGCATTGCGTCGGCGGGATTGTCGAGCCGCCCGTCTGTGTCGAAGCGGTTCCAAGGTGCGGCAAAGCTGACCGAATCGCGGATCGTCACGGCGTGGAGTTCGGCAAAGACGAGCCGCAGTTGTTCGACGGCGCGCAGGCCGCCAGATATGCCGCCATAGGAAACGAAGGCGACCGGCTTGCCCTGCCAGGGCTCGAAGAAGAAATCGATGATCGACTTCAACGAGGCGGTGAAGCTGTGATTGTATTCCGGCGTGACGATGATGAAGGCGTCGGCCATGCCAAGCCGTCCGGCGAGCCTGTCGATTTCGGGGTGCGTCATGTCACGGTTGGCCGGCAGCGCGAAATCCAGCGGGTCGATGATGTCGATATCAAATTGCGGGAAGCGGACGAGCTCCTGCGTCAGCCATTTGACCACCCGGTCGCAGATGCGGCCCTCTCTCGTGCTCCCATAGATGACAGCCAGCCTGGTGGGTGTTTTCACGCGTCGCTCCTTGTTGCGATTGGACTTTACGATTGCAGGAGCCAAGGTTATAAAACCTCAACTAATATTGAGGTCAAGAGGTGATGGATACAATTCCTGCGGCGCCGCTCGGCAAGCTCCTGACGGTCGGTGAAGTGGCAGAGCGCAGCGGCCTGGCCGTCTCGGCGCTGCATTTTTACGAGACCAAGGGGCTGATCTCGAGCATCCGCTCCCGCGGCAACCAGCGGCGCTATGGCCGCGATGTGCTGCGCCGGCTCGGCATCATCAAGGTGGCGCAGCGTGTTGGCATTCCGCTTTCGGAAATCCAGGCGGCGTTCGAGTCCCTGCCGCAGGGACGCACGCCGACCGTCGCCGACTGGCAGACGCTGTCGGCGCGCTGGAAGGATGATCTCGACGCGCGAATCAGGCGGCTTAGCCTGCTGCGCGACCGTCTGACAGGTTGCATCGGCTGCGGCTGCCTGTCGATCGAAAGCTGTCCGTTGCGCAATCCCTGCGACCGGCTCGGCAGGGAGGGGCCAGGCGCGCGGCTTCTGGAGACCGAAAACTAAAAGGCTGGAACTTCTTGGGAAGAGCAGTTTCCGGGGCGAGACCAAGTCTCTCCCGGAAAGATCGATGCACGCCTTTCTTTCGGTCGGCGTGCTCATATGTTAAGGGCGAGTGACGCAACCGGCGGCACTGTCCGCGAGGAGGACGGCTTCGTGTTTCATCCCAGACTGTTCGAAAATCGCAATGTGGTCGTGACCGGCGCCGGTCGCGGCATCGGCCTTGAAGTGGCCCGGCAGTTCCTGGACTGCGGCGCGAAAGTAATCGTCCATACCGGGCGCAAGCCGGGACGCGACCTCCCGGATTTCCTGCTGACGGCTGAATCCGAAAGACGGGCGCTGCTGCTGCATGCCGATTTCTCCGCGGTCGGTGGGGCAGCGCAATTTGCTGAAGATGCTCTCGCCTTCTTCGACAGGGTCGATGTGCTCGTCAACAATGCCGGCACCATGCTTGGTCGGTTTCCCGCTGCGACGCTCACCGACGCAGAATATGAGGCGGTCGTGCGGCTCAACCAGACATCGGTGGTGGCGCTGACGCGCGCGCTGCTGCCGGCATTGAAGGCGGCTGAAGGCGCTGCCATCGTCAACACGGTTTCGATTTCGGCGCTGACCGGCGGCAGCCCCGGTTCCTCGATCTATTCGGCCTCGAAAGCCTTCGTTGCGACCTATTCCAAGGCGCTTGCCCGTGAGCTTGCACCGGACGGAATCCGCGTCAATTGCGTATCGCCAGGAACGATCGAGACGGAATTCCATGAGCGCTATTCTTCCCGCGAAAAGCTGGAGCAGACGAGAAAATCCATCCCCCTGCAACGGCTCGGCACGGCGGAGGACTGCGCTCCCGCCTATCTGTTCCTGGCGGCTCCCTCGCTCTCGGGCTACATCACCGGACAGGTGATCGAGATCAACGGCGGTCAGCTTATCTGCTGATTTGTTTGGACCTTTTTTGGCATTTCATCACTTTTGACCAATTCGCTTGTGCGAATATGCTATTGTGCTGATCTACCTCATCGCCTCCCTTCCGAGATAATACCGAATGCCGTTGCCCAAACCCGAGCCGGGGATGACCGGCCAGGAATTGCACAAACTCGCTGGAAAAGCCCACGAAGCGAGCGATCTGCTGAAAGCGCTAGCGCACCAGACCCGACTTCTGATCCTCTGCATACTGGCGAACGAGGAGCGGACGGTGAGTGAAATCGAGAACATCCTCGGCATACAGCAGGCCATGGTCTCGCAGCAGCTGGCGCGTTTAAGGCTCGAAGGCCTGGTCCATACGCGCCGTCAGGGCAGGCTGGTCTATTACAGCATCGGCAATGTCAGCGTGCTTGCCTTCCTCGAATCGCTGTTCGATCTTTTTCCCGCTGCAGAAAACAGTTAGCGATCGCCCTTGCGGAGCACGGCTGCTGCGTCAAAGATGAACTGACCCGGATGATGTGATGCCGGATCGGGAGACCGGATGATCGACAAGCTGGAATTCTTCATCGCCCTTGCCAACGAAAAGCATTTTGGCCGCGCCGCGGAGGAGTGCGGGATCTCGCAGCCGACGCTTTCGGCTGCCATCCGGCAGCTCGAGGATCAGCTTGGCGTCATGCTGGTGCAGCGCGGTTCGCGGTTCCAGGGGCTGACGCCGGAAGGGCAGCGCGTGCTCGAATGGGCGCGACGCATCGTCGGCGATGCCCGCACCATGCGCGAAGAGATGCGCGCCGCGCGCCGCGGCCTTTCCGGCCACATCCGCCTCGCCGCTATTCCGACCGCGCTCGCCATGCTTTCGCGCATTACTACGCCTTTTCAGGAGCGGCATCCCGGCGTGACCTTTTCGATCGTCTCGCGGAATTCGCTGCAGGTGCTGAGCATGCTCGAAAACCTCGAAATCGATGCCGGCATCACCTATCTCGAAAACGAGCCGCTCGGCCGCGTCACGACCGTTCCCCTCTATGCCGAGCGCTATAATCTGATCACTGCTGCAGGCAGTCCGCTATCCGATCGCGACAACGTGACCTGGCGGGAGATCGGCGATCTTCGGCTTTGTCTATTGACTGCCGACATGCAGAACCGTCGGATCATCAACCGCCACTTGACCGAAGCAGGCGCCACAGCGCATCCGACGCTCGAATCCAACTCGATGATCGTGCTGTTCTCGCATGTCAGGACTGGACGCTGGGCGAGCATCATGCCGCGCAATGTGGCCAAATCCTTTGGATTCCCAGTGGAAATTCGCATGATCCCGATCGTCGAGCCGGAGGCGCATCATCTGGTCGGCCTTGTTGCGCCTTATCGCGAGCCCTTTACGCCGCTTGTATCGGCCTTGCTGCACGAGGCGAGGGTGCTCGTGCAAGACGAAGAACTCTGATAGAAAAAACCTATCAAGCAACGAGATAGCTTTATTGATCGCCGGCTGCTTCCCTGAAATGGTAGTTCCGGAATAGCACTCGGCCGGGGGAGGCCCGCTATTCCGCAACGAGCAAGCCGCCGGGAGGGCTGCCTTATGACCATTCATATCGCCGAAGGCGATATTGCAGCGCGCACCCGAGCCATCGTCGCCGATCTTCGATTTCTCGAAGGGCCGCTGCTTCCCATTCTGCACGAGGTTCAGCAGGAATTCGGCTATGTGCCGCAGGAAGCCATGCCCGTCATCGCGGAGGAATTGAACCTCTCGCGTGCCGAGGTGCATGGCGTGGTGACCTTCTATCACGATTATCGCGACCATCCCGCCGGCCGGCACGTGCTGAAGCTCTGTCGCGCCGAAGCCTGTCAGTCGATGGGTGGCGACGCGCTGGCCGAGCGCGTCAAGGCGCTGCTCGGCATTGATTTTCATCAGACGACGCTCGATGGCGGCGTGACGCTGGAGCCGGTCTACTGTCTCGGGCTCTGCGCCTGCGCGCCGGCGGTGATGCTCGACGGCGAGCTCTATGGCCGGGTCGACGATCAGACGGCGGCGGAACTCGTCGCGGAGGTACGTCGATGACGGTGAGGATATATGTTCCGCGCGATGCCGCAGCGCTGGCGCTCGGGGCCGAAAAGGTGGCAAAGGCGATTGCCCAGGAGATCGCCGCCCGCGGCTTCGATGCCGAGATCGTGCGCAACGGCTCGCGCGGAATGTTCTGGCTGGAGCCGCTGGTCGAGATCGAGGTAGCCGGAAAGCGCATCGGCTATGGACCCGTGAAGTCCAAGGATGTGGCTGATCTGTTCGATGCCGGGATGATTGATGGAGCCGAGCATCGACTCTGTCTCGGGGAGGTTGAAGACCTCCCGTTCCTCAAGGAGCAAACTCGCCTGACCTTCGCCCGTTGCGGCGTCACCGATCCGCTTTCGCTGGCGGATTACGAGGCGCATGGCGGTCTTGCCGGCCTTCGCCGCGCCGTTTCGATGACATCAGCCGAAATCGTCAAGGAAGTCACCGATTCCGGCCTGCGCGGACGCGGCGGCGCCGGCTTTCCCACAGGCATCAAGTGGAAGACCGTTCTCGACGCCGCCGGCGAACGCAAATATATCGTCTGCAATGCCGATGAGGGCGACAGCGGCACTTTTGCCGACCGGATGATCATGGAGGGCGATCCCTTCGTGTTGATCGAGGGCATGGCGATATCAGGGCTGGCGACCGGGGCGACCAAGGGTTTCGTCTATACGCGTTCGGAATATCCGCATGCGATCGCTGTCATGACCGAGGCCGTCGGCCTCGCGCGCCAGGCCGGTATCCTCGGACCATCGGTGCTCGGATCCGGCCGCGCCTTCGATATCGAGGTGCGCACCGGCGCCGGCGCCTATGTCTGCGGTGAGGAGACGGCGCTGCTGAACAGCCTCGAGGGCAAGCGCGGCATCGTGCGCGCCAAGCCGCCGCTGCCGGCGCATAAGGGGCTGTTTAACTGTCCGACCGTCATCAACAACGTGATCTCGCTGGCTTCGGTGCCCGTTATCATGGAAAAGGGTGCGGCCTTCTACCGCGATTTCGGCATGGGCCGCTCACGCGGCACCATCCCGCTGCAGATTGCGGGCAATGTCAGATATGGCGGCCTCTTTGAGACGGCCTTTGGTCTTTCGCTCGGAGATATCGTCGACAAGATCGGTGGCGGTACAGTGACGGGACGGCCGGTCAAAGCCGTGCAGGTCGGCGGACCGCTCGGCGCCTATTTCCCGCGGGCGCTGTTCGACACGCCGTTCGATTACGAATCCTTCGCCGCCAAGGACGGGCTTATCGGCCATGCCGGCATCGTCGTTTTCGACGAAACGGCCGATATGCTGAAGCAGGCGCGTTTCGCGATGGAATTCTGCGCCGTCGAAAGCTGCGGCAAGTGCACGCCCTGCCGCATCGGCTCGACGCGCGGCGTCGAGACGGCCGATAAGATCGCCCGCGGTATCGAGCCGGAGAAGAACCGGGTGTTGCTTGCCGATCTCTGCAACACGATGAAGTTCGGCTCGCTCTGTGCGCTGGGTGGTTTCACGCCCTATCCCGTCATGAGCGCCATGACGCATTTCCCGGAGGATTTTTCGCCGGCACCTCTGGTGGAGGCGGCGGAATGACGAGTTTTTCATGGAACGCCTGCGCTGACGTCACCATCTCAAGCAAGGAGACCAATCATGTCTCTCATCCATGAAATCGACTACGGCACCCCTGCTTCGAAGTCCGAGGCCATGGTGACGCTCACCATCGACGGACAGCAGATCAGCGTGCCGGAGGGCACCTCCATCATGCGCGCCTCGATGGAGGCCGGCATCAAGGTGCCGAAGCTCTGTGCCACCGATATGGTCGACGCTTTCGGCTCCTGCCGGCTCTGCCTCGTCGAGATCGAGGGTCGCAACGGCACACCCTCCTCCTGCACGACGCCGGTGGCGGCAAACATGGTGGTGCACACGCAGACGGGGCGGCTGAAGGATATCCGCCGCGGCGTGATGGAACTCTATATTTCCGACCATCCGCTCGACTGTCTCACCTGCGCAGCCAACGGCGATTGCGAATTGCAGGACATGGCGGGCGCCGTCGGCCTGCGCGATGTGCGCTACGGCTATGAGGGCGACAACCACGTCAAGGCGCGCAGCAATGGCGACATCAATCTGAAATGGATGCCGAAGGACGAATCCAATCCCTACTTCACCTATGATCCCTCCAAGTGCATCGTCTGTTCGCGCTGCGTGCGCGCCTGCGAGGAAGTACAGGGCACCTTCGCGCTGACGATCGAGGGCCGTGGCTTCGGCTCACGCGTTTCGCCCGGCATGCACGAGCATTTCATCGATTCCGAATGCGTGTCCTGCGGCGCCTGCGTCCAGGCCTGCCCGACGGCGACGCTGACGGAGAAATCGGTGATCCAGATCGGCCAGCCGGAGCATTCGGCCGTGACCACCTGCGCCTATTGCGGCGTCGGCTGTTCTTTCAAGGCGGAGATGCGCGGCGAGGAACTGGTGCGCATGGTGCCGTGGAAGGACGGTCAGGCCAATCGCGGCCATTCCTGCGTCAAGGGCCGCTTCGCCTATGGCTATTCCACCCACAAGGACCGCATCCTCAATCCGATGATCCGCGAAAAGGTCAGCGATCCCTGGCGGGAAGTCAGCTGGGACGAAGCCTTCGCGCATGTGGCGATGGAGTTCCGCCGCATCCAGTATCAATACGGCCGCGAGGCGATTGGCGGCATCACCTCGTCGCGCTGCACCAATGAGGAAACTTATCTGGTGCAGAAGCTGATCCGCGCCGGCTTCGGCAACAACAATGTCGATACCTGCGCCCGCGTCTGCCATTCGCCGACCGGCTACGGCCTCGGCCAGACGTTCGGCACCTCGGCGGGCACGCAGGATTTCGACAGCGTCGAGCATTCGGATGTCGTCGTCGTCATCGGCGCCAATCCGACCGACGGGCATCCGGTGTTCGGCTCGCGGCTGAAGAAGCGGCTGCGCCAGGGCGCCAAGCTCATCGTCATCGATCCGCGCCGCACCGATATCGTCCGCTCGCCGCATATCGAGGCCTCGTATCACCTGCCGCTGAAGCCCGGCACCAATGTCGCGGTCATGACGGCGCTGGCGCATGTGATCGTCACCGAAGGCCTCTTTGACGAGGCGTTCATCCGCGAGCGCTGCGACTGGTCGGAGTTCGAGGATTGGGCGGCCTTTGTCGCCGAACCGCAGCACAGTCCCGAGCAGACCGAGATCTTCACCGGCGTGCCGGCGGCGGATCTGCGCGGCGCGGCAAGGCTCTATGCCAAGGGCGGCAACGGTGCGATCTATTACGGCCTCGGCGTCACCGAGCACAGCCAGGGCTCGACCACGGTCATCGCGATCGCCAACCTGGCTATGGCGACCGGCAATATCGGCCGTCCCGGCGTCGGTGTGAACCCGCTGCGCGGCCAGAACAATGTGCAGGGCTCCTGCGACATGGGTTCCTTCCCGCACGAACTGCCGGGCTACCGGCACATTTCCGACGATGCGACGCGTGACATCTTCGAAAAGCTCTGGGGCGTGAAGCTCAACAACGAACCGGGCCTGCGTATTCCGAACATGCTGGACGCGGCAGTCGACGGCTCCTTCAAGGGCATCTACATCCAGGGTGAAGACATCCTGCAGTCCGATCCCGATACCAAACATGTCGCAGCCGGGCTTGCGGCGATGGAATGCGTCGTCGTGCAGGATCTGTTCCTCAACGAGACCGCCAATTACGCCCATGTCTTCCTGCCGGGCTCGACCTTCCTGGAGAAGGACGGCACCTTCACCAATGCGGAGCGCCGCATCAACCGCGTGCGCAAGGTGATGTCGCCGCGCAACGGCTATGGCGACTGGGAAGTGACGCAGAAGCTTGCCCAGGCGATGGGGCTCGACTGGCATTATACCCATCCGTCGGAGATCATGGACGAGATCGCTGCGACGACGCCGAGTTTCGCGATGGTCTCCTACGACTATCTCGATAAAATGGGCTCGGTGCAGTGGCCCTGCAACGAGAAGAACCCGCTCGGCTCACCGATCATGCATGTCAATGGCTTCGTGCGCGGCAAGGGCAAGTTCATCCGCACCGAATATGTAGCGACCGACGAGCGTACCGGTCCGCGCTTCCCGCTGCTGCTGACAACCGGCCGCATCCTCAGCCAGTACAATGTCGGGGCGCAGACGCGGCGGACCGAGAATGTCATCTGGCACGCGGAAGACCGGCTGGAAATCCATCCACACGATGCCGAACAGCGCGGCGTTCGCGACGGCGACTGGGTGAAACTCGGCAGCCGCTCCGGCGACACTACGCTCAGGGCGCTGATCACCGATCGCGTCGCGCCGGGTGTCGTTTATACGACCTTTCATCATCCCAATACGCAGGCGAACGTCATCACCACCGATTTCTCCGACTGGGCGACGAACTGCCCGGAATACAAGGTGACGGCGGTGCAGGTCTCGCCCTCCAACGGGCCGAGTGAATGGCAGCTGGAATATGACGAGCAGGCGCGGCAATCACGCCGCATCGCTGGCAAGCTCGAGGCAGCGGAGTGAGAATGCAGGGGCGGCTCTGTAAGCAGGAACGCGCATCATGACCTTCACCGTCACTGCCCATGCGCCCGAAACCGCCCGCCGCAACGGCATTATGCACACGAGCTCTCGCATCGTGCCGGAAGAAGTGCCGATCGCCTTTTCCTACGGCGGCAGTTCGCATGCGGTGATGATGGCAACACCTGCGGATCTCGAGGATTTTGCCCTCGGATTCAGTCTGACCGAAGGGATCATTGCGGGGCCGGCGGAGATATCGGGCGTCGAGGTCATCGAGGGTGAGCAGGGGATCGATGTGCAGGTGAGCCTGGTCGACGATGTCGCCGATCGGCTGCGGGCACGGCGCCGCAGCATGGCGGGACCGGTCGGCTGCGGGCTCTGCGGCATCGAATCGATCGAACAGGCGGTGCGGCCGGTGCCTGACGTTTCGAAATCGCCGCTGGCGCTGTCGCATGCGGATATCGTCCGCGCCGTTTCGCTTCTGAACGAGGCACAGCCGTTGCATCGTGAGACACGGGCGGTGCATGGCGCCGGGTTCTATCTTCCTGGCAGAGGGCTGATTGCCGTGCGCGAAGATGTCGGCCGGCACAATGCGCTGGACAAGCTCTGCGGCGCCGTCATCCGCGCCGGTGAAAGAGGCGGCGACGGCGCCGTCGTCGTCACCAGCCGGCTTTCCGTCGAGATGGTGCAGAAGGCGGCGATCCTCGGCAGCCCTGTGCTTATCGCCATTTCCGCGCCGACGGCTCTCGCCATCCGCACGGCCGAAGAGGCCGGCATGACGCTCGTCGCGCTGGTGCGCGGCGAGGATTTCGAGATCTTCACTCACCCGCACCGCATCTCGCCCGGAAGCATTGCCGATGTCGCATGATACCAAGACCAAGCTCGTCTATATGGCAAACCAGATCGCCACCTTCTTCAAGAGCCAGCCGGAAAGCGAGGCCGCGCAGGGGGTCGCCACCCATATCAACAAATTCTGGGACCCGCGCATGCGGCGGCAGTTGTTCGAAATTCTAGAGAATGAGGAAAACGGCCTGGATGCACTCGTGCTTCAGGCCGTTCCTCTTATCCGAAAGCCGGTGACACACTAGAGCGCGTTCCTCGCGCTTTAGGTATTTATTTCAATGCTTTAGTTCAAAAAAAGCGAGGATCGGTCCGTGCGGGAGGGAAGGCAGGAGCAACCTGCCTGCGCAAAAGCTGAAATCAAAGCAGATTTGTATCAAGGAGGATTTTCATGACCGCAGCGGAAAGACGGACAGATGGGGCGTTGGCGGGGGTAGGCCTGCTCGATCGTGAAAGGATCATCGCAAGGCCCGGGTTCAATCGGTGGCTGGTGCCGCCGGCAGCGCTCGCCATCCATCTCTGCATCGGCATGGCCTATGGTTTCAGCGTGTTCTGGCTGCCGCTTTCCAAGTCGCTCGGGATCACGGCCTCGACGGCCTGCCCCGATCTGACACTCGCCTCGGCGCTGTTCACCACGACTTGCGACTGGCGCGTTGCCGACCTCGGCTGGATCTATACGCTGTTTTTCGTTCTGCTTGGTTCGTCCGCCGCCATCTGGGGCGGCTGGCTCGAGCGGGCCGGTCCGCGCAAGGCGGGCGTCGTTTCCGCTTGCTGCTGGTGCGGCGGCATCATTCTTGCCGCCATCGGCGTCATCACTCATCAGCTCTGGATGATGTGGCTCGGTGCCGGCGTCATCGGCGGCATCGGTCTCGGCCTCGGTTACATCTCGCCGGTCTCGACACTGATCAAGTGGTTTCCCGACCGGCGCGGCATGGCGACCGGCATGGCGATCATGGGCTTCGGCGGCGGTGCGATGATCGGCGCCCCATTGGCCAACCTGCTGATGAATACTTTTAAGACCGACAGTTCGGTCGGCGTCTGGCAGACCTTCATCGTCATGGCGGCGATCTATTTCGTCTTCATGATGGGCGGTGCCTTCGGCTACCGCATTCCGCCGGCTGGCTGGCGTCCCGAGGGTTGGACGCCGCCTGTGGCCAAGAGCACGATGATCACCACCAAACATGTGCACCTGCGCGATGCCCACAAGACCAAGCAGTTCTGGCTGATCTGGGCCGTGCTTTGCCTCAACGTTTCGGCCGGTATCGGCGTTCTCGGCATGGCCTCGCCGATGCTGCAGGAAATCTTCGCCGGCTCGCTGATCGGCCTGCCGGACGTCGGCTTCGCCCAGCTCGACGCGGGCCAGAAGGCATCGATCGCCACGATCGCCGCCGGTTTTGCCGGTTTGCTGTCGCTCTTCAACATCGGCGGACGGTTCTTCTGGGCGTCGCTGTCCGACAAGATCGGCCGCAAGAATACCTATTATTGCTTCTTCGTCCTTGGCATCGTGCTCTATGCATTGGCGCCCACCTTCGCGGGCATGGGCAACAAGGCGCTGTTCGTTCTTTCCTTCGGCATCATCCTGTCGATGTATGGTGGCGGCTTCGCGACCATACCGGCCTATCTTGCCGATATTTTCGGCACCCAGTTCGTCGGCGCCATCCACGGCCGGCTGCTGACCGCCTGGGCAACGGCCGGTATCGTCGGTCCCGTCGTCGTCAACTATATCCGCGAAGCGCAGATCGCCGCCGGCGTTGCGCCCGGTCCAACCCTCTATACCGGCACCATGTATATCCTCGCCGGCATGCTGGCGCTCGGGCTCATCGCCAATTCGCTGATCAGGCCGCTTTCGGACAAATGGTTCATGTCCGATGGCGAGGTCGCTGCGCTGCAGGCGAAGTCGGCGGCCGTCAATGCCGGTCCGACGGGTTCCTTCGGCATCGGCACAGGCGGGCTGGACGCCAAGGCGATGCTTGCCTGGGCCGTCGTCGGCGTGCCGTTGCTCTGGGGTGTCTGGGTGACGCTGCGGGCGACTTTGGCGCTGTTCGGCTGAGCCATCAAAGCGCGTCGCATGGGTGTTCATACGACGCGTTTATCTTCGTAGACGGTGCAATCTGATCAAAGTGCCGCCTGGCGGCGGCACAGTAAAATGACGATGTGCGGAGACTGGGATCAGAACTCTTCCCAGCTCTGGGCAGTTGCCGCGGCAGTCCCGTGCGCCTTTGCGACACGTGAAACAAGATGCAGCGCCGGTGAGCCCGTCTGTCTTGCCTCATGCCTGCCGGCGGTCTGGGTCTGGCCTGGCAGACGGAACCTCGTCAGCAGAACACGCAGCGTTTCGGCCTCTCTCGCAAGGCTGTGGCTGGCAGCGGTGCTCTCCTCGACCATGGCGGCATTTTGCTGGGTTGCCTGATCCAGTGTATTGACGGCCTGGTTGATTTCCTTGAGGCCGGTTGCCTGCTCCCTGGAGGCTTCGACGATGGCGACGACGTTGCCGTCGATATCGCCGACCTGGGTGACGATCTCCTCGAGCGCTTTACCGGTTTGGCCGACGAGGCCGACGCCGTTCCTGACATGCTCGCCCGACGTGTTGATCAGCGTCTTGATCTCCTTGGCGGCGTTAGCGGAGCGCTGGGCGAGCTCCCTGACCTCCTGGGCCACTACGGCGAAGCCCTTGCCGGCTTCGCCGGCGCGGGCTGCCTCGACGCCGGCATTCAATGCCAGGAGATTGGTCTGGAAGGCGATATCGTCGATGACGCCGATGATGTTGGTGATTTCGCGGGAGGACTGTTCGATCTGGCCCATGGCGGCGACGGCATTGCGGACCACGATACCGGACTGCTCGGCGCCCTGCTTGGTCATGGCGACAAGGCGGCCGGCCTCATCGGCGCGACGGCTGGAATCGTTGACAGTCGTGGTGATCTCTTCCAGCGCGGCTGCGGTTTCTTCGATGGATGCGGCTTGCTGTTCCGTCCGCTTGGAGAAGGAGTCCGCCGATGCGCCAATCTCGCGTGAGCCGGAGGCGATCGCGCTGGCATTCTCGCCGATCGTCTTCATCGTCTCGGCAAGACCTTTGATTGCGGTGTTGAAATCGTGCCGCAACTGTTCCATCGACGGGACGAAGGGCGTGTCCACCGTCCGTGTCAGATCACCTTCGGACAGCTGGCGCAGCGCGCCACCAAGCAGTGAAATCGCGCTCATGCGTTGGGTGACGTCGGTTGCGAACTTCACGACCTTGTAGACCTTGCCGTCGGCATCGACGATCGGGTTATAGGCAGCCTGGATCCAGATTTCGCGGCCGTCCTTGCCGAAGCGGACGAATTCGTTGGCAATGAATTCGCCATTGGCAAGACGGCGCCAGAAGTTGCCGTAATCCTCGGTGCTGACATAGGCCGGATCGCAGAATATGCTGTGATGCTTGCCGGTGATCTCGGCCAGGGAGTATCCCATGGCTTTGCAGAAATTCTCATTCGCGGTCAGGATCTCGCCCTTCGGGGTGAATTCGATCGCCGCCTGCGAACGCGAGATCGCCTCCAGCTTGCCGGAATCCTCGACCGCCTGCTTCTTGGCGGCAGTGATGTCGGCCGCGAATTTCACCACCTTGAATGGCTTTCCGCCCTTGAGAATGGGATTGTAGGAAGCCTGGATCCATATCTCTCTGTTGCCCTTGGCGAGACGCTTGTAAGCACCGGCATCATATTCGCCGCGCCCGAGCCGTGCCCAGAAGGCACGATATTCAGGCGTTGCCGTATAGGCCGGCTCGCAGAACATGCTGTGATGCTTGCCGACGATCTCGCTCAGGCGATAACCAAGTGCATTGCAGAAATTCTCGTTCGCCGTGAGGATATTTCCCTTGAGGTCGAATTCGATAATCGCCTGCGATTTGGAAATGGCATTGAGAATATATTTCGAATCGGAAGATAGACCAAACATTCCCGTCCCTCTGAAATGCACAGTTTTCTGCTGCTTCGTCTGGTAAGGCGAAGCCGATCGGACAAGGAATGCCGGTGATGAGAAGACAGACAGTACAGGTTGTCATTCCCAGATTGGCGGAATACGTGTCATCCTTGAGTATCCCATGATGACGGAACGTGGTTAATTTCCGGTATAGAAGCTGTTTCTAATCAAAAGCGCCAAGGCGGATAGTGGCGGCCGATACTTGCTCGCGATGCGCAACAAAAAACCGCCCGGGTGGGCGGTTTTTATTGAGAATTATATTGGCCGATCAGGCCGCCAGTTCATCCGTCTCGTTTTCCTTGAACATCTTGGCGAGATTCAGGAAGCAGATCATTCCGTTTTCCGAGGCAATGATACCTTCGCAATAAGCGCGGTCGAAGGAGGCGGTCACCTCGGGCACCGGCTGGACCTGGCTGGAGGAGATGGTGAGGATATCCGAGACGCGGTCGACAAGCATGCCGATGACCATGCTGTGAACTTCGGCGACGACGATGGCGCTGCGCTCATTGGCGACCGTGCTTTTCATGCCGAGTTTGAAAGCAAGATCGATGATCGGGATCACCGAGCCGCGCAGGTTCATGACACCTATGACATCGGCCGGCGCATGCGGGATCGGCGTCGACGGCGCCCAGCCGCGGATTTCGCGGATGGTCGTGGTCTTGACGCAGAATTCCTGGTCATGCAGGCGGAAGGCAATAATTTCGAGCGTATCGCCGCTGAAGTTAGTCGAATTGATCGTGGCCATTAGAATTCTTCCCAACTATCGTAAGCCAGGGCAGAAGCGGATGCGCCACCATTGGCGCGGCCAAGCTTTGCCTTCATACCACGCGATGGCTTTGCGCTCGGCGAAGCATCGTTACGGTTATCGACGACATTAGCGAAAGAGTGTTGCCCAAATCTAAATCGGGAGACGCGATTGCGAAGGTTTTTAATCTCGGATGAAAACCAGGCGGTTTTGCTGTCGATCTCTGGCATTCGGGATCTTCCATGCATATTCGAGATCGTGAAGAAGAATTGCGCCGATTTATTCAGCCTATCGTCTTCTCAATCTGCGAGACTGCCCAATCCACCTGCTCTTTGGTGATGACCAGCGGCGGAGCGAGGCGAATTGTGTGGTCGTGGGTATCCTTGGCGAGAAGGCCGCGCTCTTTCAGCGCATGGCAATATTGCCGTGCGCCGCCGGCTTCGGGTTCCAGTTCGATGGCCATCATTAGGCCACGGCCGCGCACGTCCCTGACGATGTTCGAGCGGATCGACCCGAGGCCTTCGAGGAAGTAGTCGCCCATGACGGCGGCGTTCTCGATCATGCCCTCTTCCGTCAGCACCTTGAGCGCGGCACGCGCCACTGCGCAGGCGAGTGGATTGCCGCCGAAGGTCGAGCCGTGTTGGCCGGGCTGCAGCACGCCCAGAACTTCGGAATTCGAAAGCACGGCCGACACGGGATAGAAGCCGCCGGACAGCGCCTTGCCGATCAGCGTCACGTCGGCCTCGATGCCTTCGTGCTCCTCCGCCAGCAGCTTGCCGGTACGGCCGAGGCCGGTCTGAATCTCGTCGAGGATGAGGGTGACGTTGTTTGCCGTGCAGAGTTCGCGGATGCGGGTGAAATAACCTGCCGGCGGAATGATGACGCCGGCTTCGCCCTGGATCGGCTCGATCAGGGCAGCCACCGTATTGCCATTGATTGCGGCGGCGAAAGCCTCGGCATCGCCGAAGGGAATGATGCGGAAGCCTGGCGTATAGGGACCGAAGCCGGCGCGGGCTTCGGGATCGGTGGAGAAACTGATGATGCTCAGCGTCCGGCCATGGAAATTATCAGCGCAGACGATGATCTCCGCCTTGCCATCCGGCACGCCCTTGACCTCGTATCCCCATTTGCGCACCGCCTTGATGGCGGTCTCCACCGCTTCGGCGCCGGAATTCATCGGCAGGATCTTGTGGGAGCCGGTGAGAGCCGCGAGCTCTTCGTAGAGATAGGCGAGCTGGTCGTTGCGGAAGGCGCGGGAGGTGAGCGTCAGCCTACCCGCCTGCTCGACCATGGCGGCGAGGATCTTCGGATGACAATGGCCCTGGTTGACGGCGGAATAGGCCGAGAGGCAATCGAGATAGCGGTTGCCGTCGGTATCCCAGACATAAACACCTTCGCCACGCGTCAGCACCACGTCGAGCGGCTTGTAGTTATGGGCGCCGAGCCGTTGTTCCGTGGCGATCAGTTTTTCCGAAGTGTTCATGGCCGTTCTCCCTCTAGTTTTATTTCAACGCATGTTCGCAAAACCGCTGCACACTTTTGTTCGACATGCTCTTATGCGGCGCGTGTCGGACGATCGAAGATGCGGCGGCCGAAGAGGCTTGCCGTCAGCTCCACCAGGATGCGGGCGCTCTTGCCGCGATCGTCGAGAAACGGATTGAGTTCGACGAGATCGAGCGACGAGACGAGGCCACTGTCCGAGAGCATTTCCATCACCAGATGCGCCTCGCGAAAAGTCGCGCCACCCGGGACCGTCGTGCCGACACCGGGCGCGATCTCGGGATCGAGGAAATCGAGGTCGAGGCTGACGTGCAGCAGGCCGTTTGCCCTGGTCACGACATCGAGGATCTCACGCATGATGGCGCCGATGCCCTGCTCGTCGATCGCGCGCATGTCGAAGACATTGACACCGTGTTCGTGGATTTCCTCGCGCTCGCGCGCATCGACCGAACGGATGCCGACCTGGAAGACATTCTTTGGATCGACGAACGGACGTCCCTTCGGCAGGATCTCGGCGAACTCCGCCTCGCCACAGAAGAAGGCGACAGGCATACCGTGAATATTGCCGGACGGCGACGTGGCCGGAGAGTTGAAATCGGCATGGGCATCAAGCCAGAGGACGAAGAGAGGGCGGTCTTTGCTGGCGGCATAGCGGGCCATGCCGGAAACGCTGCCCATGGAAAGGCTGTGGTCGCCGCCGAGAATCAGCGGAAAACGGCCGGAGGCGGCCACGTCGTGGACGCTACTTTCGAGGGCGCGCGTGAAGGCGCCGACGATCCTCAGATTGTGGGCCTTCGGGTGGTTCGGCAGATCCATCGCCGGCACGATCCTGAGATCGCCGATATCGGCGACGTCATGGCCAAGCTCGATCAGCGTCTGGTCGACGCCGGCAATGCGTAGGGCCGCAGGGCCCATGGCAGCCCCTCTGCGGCCGGAGCCTTCCTCCAGCGGCGCGCCGATGAGGGTGACAGATCGCGAATGGGTATTCATTTTGGAGGGCTCCGTGTTGAGGCCTGTTTCGGCCGATAGTGGGATAAAGGGCTGGCGGCAAAAAGATGGAAAAGTGTCAGAAATGGACTATGATTGCGCAGATTGATAAACCTATTTTGACAAAGTGATCAGCGTGGATGATCTCGACACTGAACTTCTGAGTGCACTTCGCCATAACGCCCGGATTTCCGTCTCTTCGCTTGCGGCAATGACGGGTGCATCACGGGCAACGGTTGCCGCCCGGATCGAGCGGCTGGTCGCCAGCGGCACCATCGTCGGCTTCACCATCCGCACCGGTCATGAGACGCGGTCCGCCGGCGTGCGCGCCATCGTCATGATCGAGGTGCTCGGCAAGCTCGCCGACAGGGTGGCCGATCAGTTGAGGGGCCTACCGCAGGTGCGGGCGCTTCACAGCACCAACGGCAAATGGGATTTCGTCGCCGAACTCGAGGATCGCGACCTTGCTGCCTTCGACGAGACGCTGCGCCGGATCCGGCTGATCAATGGCATCAATTCGACCGAGACCAACATCCTTCTCAAGACAAGCAAAACGGGTTTCTAGAGCAATTTCCAGGAAAAGTGCGAAGCGGTTTTCCGTCCGGAATAGCGTAAAAATAATAGGTTAAGCTGGCTCAGTATTCCCGTTCATAGACAATGCCAGCTTCGCCCGCACCATTACCCCCGGCCGCTCCCCGCAGCTTGACGCCGCGGCCGACATCGAGGTTGATCACCGCCTTGGCGCCGGCCGAACCGCCCTGCTGCAATTCGAAATAGGTGCGGTCGTTGAGATAACGGCCGACGCTGACGCTCGTCTGTCCCTTGGAATCGGTGCTGACGTCGAAATCGTCGACGCCAAGCTGGTTGCGCAGGCCTTCGAAAAGCGAGGTCGAGCGGTTGCCGGCCAGCTGACTGACGGCGTCGGCGAGCTGGGCGATCTGCACCGGCGAGAGCTTCGACATCGATTGGCCGAAGATCAGCTGCGCCAGCACCTCGTCCTGCGGCAGCTGGGGCGAGGAGGAAAAGGTGATCGCGGGGTCGGTGGCGAGACCCGCGACGTCGACGGTCAGCGTCGTCGAGCCGGAGGCCGAGGTCGCTTCCATATCGAGCGCCGGCGTCAGGTCGCCGGCGAAGGTGATCCTGCTCTTGTCGGAGAAATCCAGGCGGCGGTTGAGAATGGTCATGCGACCGCGGCGCATGATGAAACCGCCGGTCACGATGGGTGCAGCCGCTGTTCCGCGGATGGTCACCCGGCCGCCAAGCTCGGCATCGATGCCGCGGCCGCGTACGAAGATATGCGAGGGCGCATCGATTTCGAGATCCAGTGTGATCACGGAGGATTTCTCGCCGGGTTTCCGCTCACCGTCATCGCGTAGCTGCGCAAGCACCGCCCGCGGCGCATTCTTATGCCGGATGTCGACTTCTCTCAGCGAGGTCGGCAATTTTTCCGGGACCGTGATCGAGGTTTTGTCCAGCCGAAGCTTGCCGCTCAGCGTCGCATTCATGATCGGCCCGCGCAGGCCGACCGTGCCATTGACGGTCGAGACGACAAGCGTTCCATCGACATAGACCGCCTTGTCGAGCTTGATCGAAATGTCAGCGGGAAAGCCGCCGGCCGGCTGGATGCCGATGGTGCCGCTGGCCGAAATCGTGCCGCCGCCGCCAAGGTTGCCGCTGAGGCGTGATATCACCGCCTGGCTGCCATTGAAGGTCACGGTCGCCGCAAGATTGTTGACGGCAAGATTGCGTCGGACGTCGACGAGCTTCGCGCCTGATGTCGAGACAGTGCCGTTGATAACGGGCGCTGCGGCCGTTCCGCCAATCTGGAGGTTGACGGTGGCGACGCCGTCCGCAACGAGGCCCTGCTGCGCAAGCGGGGCGCCGAGCACGGCGAAAGGAAGATTGCCGTTGAACCGCATGTCGAGGGCGCGATTGCCTGTGATGACGACACTGCCGCCGCCTTTCAGCGACATGCCGGCGTCACCGGCAAGGCTGGTGTCGACCGTCAGCCTGTTTCCGGCCAGTTTGCCTGATGCACCGATGTTGAACGGCGAAAGGCCGGCACCTTTGGTCTGGCTCGTCGCCGCGTTCTTCCAGTCGACCTTGAAGTCGACGGAGGGTGCCGATAGCGCGCCTGTGGCCTTTGCGGTTGCCGAGACCGCGCCCTCGGCTGCAAGGCCGGGAACGAAGCCGTTGGCGATGCCCGCCGGAAGATTGGTGGTATTCGCCGTAACATCGAGAGACTTGATCGACGTGCCTGCGATGGCGAGATTGCCGGCGGCTTTCAGCGCAATACCGCCGCTGCCGTTGAGCGCGGCATCAAAATCCAGCCTGTCACCAGCGTATTTTCCCGTCGCCGCCAGCGCAAGGCGGGAAAGGCCGGCAGCCTTGGTGTGGCTGGTCGCGGCATCTTTCCAGTTGAGCTTGAAATCGACGATCGGATTTGCCGGCGTTCCCGACGTTATGGCGTTTGCCGAAAGCGTGCCCTCGGCGCCGAGACCGGGAACGAAAGCATTTGCGATATTTGCCGGCAGCGCCGGGATATCGGCATTGATCGAAAGGTCCCGGATGGCCGTTCCCGCGATCGTGACGCCGCCCGTCGCCTTGGCCAACACGCCGTCCTTGCCGGCGAGATTGGCATCGAAATCGACCCGGTCGTTGACGAACTTGCCGGACGCCGCAGCACTCAGGCCCGAAAGGCCGCTGCTCTTGGGCTGGGCGGTCGCGGCGTTCTTCCAGTCGAGCTTGAAATCGACCGCCGGTTTAGGCAGCGCGCCGGAGGCGGATGCCGTGCCCGAGACGGTGCCTTCGGCGGCAAGACCCGGGACGAAGCCATTGGCGAGGCCTGCCGGCAGGTTGGCAAGATCGGCCTTGACGTCGAGGGTTTTAACCGAGGTGCCTAATATCGCGACGTTGCCAGCGGCCTTCAGCGAGAGGCCGTCCTTGCCGGCGAGAGTGGCATTGAAATCGAGCCGGTCGTCGGCGAAGCGTCCGGATGTGGTGAGCGCGAGGCCCGAGAGATGAGCGCTTCTGGTCTGGCTGGTCGCAGCATCCGTCCAGTCGAGCTTGAAGTCGGCTTTCGGTGCGGCGAGTGTCCCTGAGGCGGACGTAGTGCCGGATATCGTGCCGCCGGCGGCCAGATTGGGAACGAAGGCATTTGCGAGACTGGCCGGAAGCTTGGCGATCTCGGCATCGACCTTGATGCTGTCGATCGCCGTGCCGGCGAGTGCGACATTGCCCATGGCCTTCAGTGAGAGGTCTTTATCGCCGCTGACTGCAGCATTGAAATCAAGCTTGTTTTCAGCAAATTTTCCCGATGCGGTCACGCCGAGCGCTGCAAGGCCGGCACGTTTCGTGTGGCTCGTCGCCGCATCTTTCCAAGTGAGATCGAAATCTGCATTCGGAACCGGGAGGGATCCGGTGGCCGAGATCCTTCCTGAGATCGCACCTTCGGCGGCGAGATCGGCGACGAAGCTGTTTGCGATATTTGCCGGAACATTCGCCAGTGTGGCGTCGACCGTGAGGTTGTCGATCGTCGTGCCTTTGATGGCAAGATTGCCGTTTGCCTTTAAGGACAGGCTGTTGGCGCCGCCAACCACCGCGTTGAAATCAAGCTTGTTGTCGGCAAATTTTCCCGATGCGGTCACGCCGAGCGCAGCAAGGCCGGCGCGCTTTGTGTGGCTCGTTGCCGCGTCTTTCCAAGTGAGATCGAAATCGGCACTCGGAGCGGAAAGCGACCCGCTGGCCGAGATCTTTCCGGAGATCGCGCCTTCGGCGGCGAGGTCGGCGGCGAAACTATTTGCGATATTCGCCGGGACATTTGCCAGCGCAGCGTCGACCTTGACGTTGCCGATCGTCGTGCCCGTGATGGCGACATTGCCGGTCGCCTTCACCGAGAGGCTGTTTCCGCCGCCGATCGCCGTATCGAAATCGAGCTTGTTGTCGGCGAATTTTCCGGTTGCCTTCACGCCGAGATCCGCAAGGCCGGCACGCTTCGTCTGGCTCGTCGCCGCGTCTTTCCAGTTGAGATCGAAATTGGCGGTCGGCGCAGCGAGGGAGCCGGAGGCCGTCACTTTTCCTGTAATCGTGCCTGCGGCGGCGAGATCGGGAACGAAACCGTTGGCGATGCGGGCAGGCAGGTTGAGGATATCGGCGTTGACATCAAGCACCGGTGCCTTCGGGTCGGCGAGCGCGACATTGCCGGCGGCCTTCAGCGAGAGGCCGTCATTGCTGCCGACCGTCGTGTCGAAATCGAGCTTGTTGTCGGCGAATTTGCCGCCGGCGGTGATGTCGAGCGGCGCCAGGCCGGCGCCCTTGGTCTGGCCCGTCGTCGCATCCTTCCAGCCGAGCTTGAAGTCGGCGACCGGTGCTGCCGGCGTTCCCGTCACGGCAATCGTTCCGGAGATCGTGCCGCCGGCTGAAAGGTTGGGCACGAAACCGTTGGCGAGCGCTGCCGGCAGCTCGCGGATATCTGCATCAAGCTTCAGCGTTTCGCCGGCGGAACCGCTAACGGTTACCGAGCCGGTGCCGGTTTTCAGCATCAGTCCGTTCAGATTGGCGGCGCCGCCGCCGATGGCGACCTGCGTCGGTGCGGCCAGCTCGATCGGGATATTGCGGGGGCTTGCCGAGAAGCGATCAAGGTTCAGGTGGATCGTGCCGTCCTGAGCCTCGATATTGCCCGCGGCCAGCACGGGATTGCCGTCATAGGCAGCATCGAGATCGAAGTCGGTATGGTTCTGCTGCTTGGTAAAACCCAGCGAAAGGCCGGCAAGCTTGTTCGTTCCGGCGCTTACCCCCTCGGCCTTGATAGTGCCGTTTGCGGCAAGGGCATTGAGATCGCTGATCGTGACATCGATATCCGGTTTGACGATCGCAAGCGTATCACGGTGGATCGAGCCGCCCGTTGCAAGCAGCTTGAGCGCAATCTTGCCACTGTCGCTGCTGACGCCGAGCGAACCCTTGAGATCGCCTTCGGCCTTCTGTCCGCCGAGTGCGGCGAGCAGGCCGACATTGGGGAAATCGAAGGTCAGTGCGGCTGTTGGCTCCAGGGTAGGCGAGAATTCCGCATTGCCGGTCAGTCGGTTGCCGCCGATATCGGCGGTCAGCGCCGGAATGCTTATCTTGCCGTCCTGCGAGGTGATGTCGCCGTTGATGCCGATCGGTTGGCGGCCATCGATCGTGCCGGTGGCGGCGATCCTGCCCTGCGGCGCCTTGGGATCGGCGAGACCCGACAGGTCGATATTGAGGTTGCCGAGCACGCGGTCGGCCATTTCAAGGCTGGCGGCCTTGAGATTGGCCGTCACGGAGATTGCCGGGAGCTCACCCCCCACTCTCAGCGCATAGCCCGCCCCACCACTGGCGCCGGGGATGAGCTTGCCGATGTCAGGCAGCCGGCCGGAGAGATCGGCATTCAACGTCCCGCCGTCGAGTGCGACGTTGCCGGCGGCTTCGAGCGTGCCGGATTTCAGGACGAGATTGGACAGTGCGAATTTTGAGGGGATGGTGCCGACCACCTGGCTTTCGAGCGAGATCGGTCCGTCGAACCTGCTTGTCATCGCAGCCGGCAGAGCTGCCGGGTTGATGGTGAGCTTGAGGTTGCCGGTCAGCGCTTTGTCCGCCAGCCGGTAGGAGCCGTTGAGGCCGCCGTTGATATTGGCGCTTTCGACGGTGGTACCGTTGAAGCCGATGCCGGAGGGCGAGATCTGCAGCGGCGAGGCGATCGTGACCGGGCCTTGGACGGCGCGATTGAGGTTCGGGTCGGTGAAGGTCGTATCGCCGGCAACGAGGCGCAGCTGGACGCTGCCGGAACGGGCGGCGAGATTGAAGGCGTCGCTCTTTGCGGTCAGCTTGATGTTGCCGATATTGGCCTGCGGAAGGGTTGCGGTGTCGAGCGAGCCGCTGACGTTCAGTCGGGCGGCCTGCGCATCGCCGGTTAGCGCCAGGTTGAGGCCAGAAATGAGGAAGCGCGCTTCGCCTTCAGCGAGCGGCCAGCGGAAATCGACAGGCCCCGACGTGCCGAGCAGATTGGCGTTCAGGCTGTTGTTGCCGGCTGGATCGAGGGTGCCCGAGGCGGCGATCACGACGCTGCCGGTGGCGATATTGCCGGTCTGGATATCGATCTTGCCGCGGTCGTCGAAGGTGGTGGCAAGATCGATATTGGTCTGGCCGGCAAAAAGCGGCCGGAATGCCGATGGAAGCAGCGAGCTCAAGTCACCGCCGCCCTTGAGGTCGAGGTGGTGCAATCCGTCTGCCGTGATCTGATGCCGGGCTTCGATTGCGGCGCGCTGCTGTCCGTCGAGGGCGGCCTGCACTTTACCTTTCCAATCGGATATCGGCCCCTGGCCGTCGAGATCGATATTGACGGCCGGGCTATCCGGCAAGCCGAGAAAGCCCGCCAGCAGCCCGCCCTTCGGCTCGGAAAGCTGCGCCTTCAGCCGCAGCCGGTTTTCAGCCGGCGCATAGGCGATGTCGGCGGCAAGCCGCGCATCCGGAACCGCGTGACGGCTGACATTGACGACGGCCTCGCCGCCATCGCCGTTCGCCGAAAGGCTGCCTTCGGCGGCGAGCGCAAAGGCGCGGCCGGCAACGGGTGCGGCAAGTTTGATATCGGGCAGCGCGACGCGGTCTATATCGACCTTGATCGGAAGAGCGAATCCGCCGGAATTTTCAGCTCCGGGCCGCGAGGGCAGGGTGCGCACCGGCTTGCGCAGCACGTTGATCGCTTCGATCTCGAAGCGTTTGGCGTGGAAGGTTCCGGTCAGCAGCGCCAGCGGATTCCAGTCGATCGCGATGCCATGAATTTCCGCAAAGACGCCCCTGGTATCGGAGATGGAGATCTCGGCGGCGCGAAGCCCGCCGGTCAGAAGACCTTGCGGTTCACGAACCTGGATCGTCATGTCGCGGTTGGAAAGCGTGGAGGCTATCTTTTCGGTGACGATGCGGGCGCCAAAACTGGTGAAGCCGAAGATCGCAAGGGCCGCGACAGCGAGAATCAAAGTGACGCCGACGGCATAGCCGGTCAGCCGTACGATCCAGTTGACGATTTTTGCCAGCATTTGCATCGGCGCGGACACTACCCCGTTTTCATGACGGCTCACAGATCGGAAAACACGGGGGAATCGGCAATTCTAGAAGGATTGGCCGATGCCGGCGTAGATTCCGTAATCTGTGCCATCTTCGTACTTGTTCAGCGGCATGGCAAAATCAAGCCGCAGCGGGCCGAAAGGCGTTGCATATCGTATTCCGGCGCCGGCACCGGCGCGGATATCGGAAAAACCCGGAAAGGTGCTGTCCGATACGGTGCCGACATCGATGAAGGGCACGATGCCGATCGTATCGGTGATCTTGATGCGGGCCTCCAGCGAACCGGTCACATAGGAGCGGCCGCCGGTGGCATCGCCATTGTCGTTATAGGGCGAGATTTCCTGATAGCTGTATCCGCGCACGGAGCCGCCGCCGCCGGCAAAGAAGCGCTGCGTGGCGGGAATATCCCCGATGCTATCGCCGCCGATCAGGACGCCGGCGGCAACCTTGCCGGCAAGCACCACGCCGTCCTCCTGGCCGAACGGCAGGTAGCCGGAGATCGAGCCCTCGAATGCCGCATAGGGCGTGGCGTCGAAGATTTCGTAGCCGGGCTTTGCCGAGAATGTCGCGCGATAACCCTCCGTCGGGTTGAACTTGTCGTCGCGTGCGTCGCGATCATATTGGATCGGCAGGGTGAAGGTCAGATAGTCGTTCTCGCCGAAGGCGTCATCGTCGCGCTCCCAGCTGACCTCGCCGCTGGCCGAGACCGTGTCCCGGTCGGTCAGCTCGTAGGAAAGGCCGAGCGAGGCGGTGACGAGCGTCGCGTTATAGGCATCCGGATTTTCGGTCTTGGCGACGATGCCCGCCTTCAGGGTCGCGGCGGGAAAGAAGGCGCCGGGCTTGGTGAAGAGGATGCCGGCGGAATAGTCGAGGCTGCCGACATCCGTCGTTTCGCCAAGCCGCGAGACCGCTCCCTCGATCCTCAGCGTTTCGGCTTCGCCGAACAGGTTGCGGTGGCCCCAATAGCCCTGAACGCCGAAGCCGTCGGTGGTGGAATATTGCGCACCGACGCCGAAGTAGCGCCTCTTGCCTTCCGAAACCTCGATCGTCATCGGCAAGGTGCCATCAGGCGCCAGCGCATCCCCTTCGTGAATGGTGACGCTCGAAAAGACGCCGAGGGCGCGAAGCCGCTCGCCGGCTTTCTTCAGCGCTTCCGGGGAGTAGGCTTCGCCCTTGTTCAGCCGGGAATAGCGCTGGATGAAACCTGGCCTGACGGTCTTCTCCCCGGTGACGCCGACATCGCCGATCGGGGCGATGGGACCGCCCTCGGCAGCAAGGACGATATCGACGGTGTCGCTGTTATGATCGGCGACGACCTTGCGTTCGGTCAATTTGGCGAAGGGCCGGCCTTCGCTCTTCAATTGTTCGACGATCTTGTCGCCGGCCCTGATGATGGCGAGCGAGCCGGCTTGCGCGCCCGGGGCGAGGTCGTAATCGGCGGGATTATGGTTTGCGGCATCGCCGCCGAACTGTACCTCCCTGACCTTGAAAACGGGGCCGGGAGCAATGTCGACGGTGACGGGGATCGGCCCTGACCGGTCGAATGTCGGATTGGGCGGCAGGTCGTCGATATTCTTACCGTCGATGGTGATCGTCACCAGGCCGCCATAACGGGCCTTTTCATACAGGGCGGCGATCAGCCGCTCACGGTCGTCGCGCGCCTTGACGACGATGCCGAGATCGCCGGAAACCGGCTGCTTCTGGTCACTGAGGAGACGGGAACTGTTTTCCAGCGCTTCTTTCAGGTCGGGATCGGCGGTATCGGCCCTGAGGTCGACGTGGTAGCGCACCGGATCGGGCACCTGTTCGCCTTCGTCTTCTTCTTTGCCGAAAATGGTGATGCCGAAAAGCTTGAAGGCATAAGCGTCGCCGATCAGGACCGGTGAGAACGCAGCTGCCGCTGCGACTACCATCATGGTGCCTGTTCGCCGATACGCAGTACCTGTTTTCGGGCCTGTCCCTCTGATCCGCATCCGCCGCTTTTGGTTGTGTCTACATTGAAGCTTCGTTGCCCAGCCATGAACAGCTTAGCGACAAAATCGCGCGGGGTGTACCATTTTAAATTGCCAACGCGCTAATTTAGCACAAAAAATCCCGGAGGTGTGTCCGGGATTTCCTGAATTTGCCGATTTCCAAGCGCTCTCAGCGCGGGCAACTATCGATGTAGCGGCGGCCGTAGCGGTCGCGATAGTAGCACTGGCCAGGCTGTTCGGCGACGCTGCCGATGAGGGCGCCGGACACGCCGCCGATAGCGGCGCCGACTGCCGCGCCACGGACGTTGCCGGTGACTACGCCGCCGATGACGGCACCTGATGCAGCGCCGATGCCGGCGCCTTGCTGCGTCGGCGTGCAGCTTGCGATCGACAGGCCGATCAATGCGAGTATGACAACTTTCTTCATCTTTTCTCTCCGAGGTTGTTGCCCAGCGGGCAAAGGCCGTCCCTTCTTATTTTTTGTCAGGCTAGACCGAAAACTATGTCGGAAGAAAGGGTTGTCCATCCGATGTGCTGATTTTTTTGCGATCAGGCTGGGTCGCCTTTTGCCCGGTCCGCAAACTCGGCTGCCTTCTGCGGCATCAATTTCGTTGATCGCGGCTCGCATATTTTTTATCTGGAATCATTCAAAAATCTGGGCCTTTTGCCGCAGTTGATGTTAAAGCAAAGGGTAAGCATTGACGCGCGGACGTCCAGTCATCAAGAACATCCGCGTGATACTGGAGCATATGATGGATTTCGAAGCGTTTTTCAAAAACGAGCTGGACGGGCTTCGTACCGAGGGCCGTTACCGCGTTTTTGCCGATCTCGAACGTCACCGCGGCAATTTTCCCCGCGCGACGCGTTACACCGTGGATGGCGAAAAGGAAGTCACGGTCTGGTGCTCCAACGACTATCTCGGCATGGGCCAGCATCCGAAGGTGATCGAGGCGATGAAGAACGCCATCGACCACTGTGGCGCGGGTGCGGGAGGCACCCGGAATATTTCTGGCACCAACCACCATCACGTCATGCTCGAGCGTGAGCTTGCCGACCTGCATGGCAAGGAAGCGGCGCTGATCTTTACGTCTGGCTATGTTTCCAACTGGGCAGCCCTCGGCACGCTCGGCGCGAAGATTCCCGGCCTCATCATCTTCTCCGACGCGCTGAACCATGCCTCGATGATCGAGGGCATCCGCTATGCCAAGTGCGACAAGGTGATCTGGAAGCACAATGATGTGGCCGATCTCGAAGCCAAGCTTAAGGCCGCCGATCCGAAGGCGCCGAAGCTGATCGCCTTCGAGAGCGTCTATTCGATGGATGGCGATATCGCCCCGATCAAGGAGATCTGCGATCTCGCCGACAAATATGGGGCGATGACCTATCTCGACGAAGTGCATGGCGTCGGCATGTACGGCCCGCGCGGCGGCGGTATTGCCGAGCGCGAGGGGCTGATGGACCGGCTGACGGTCATCGAGGGTACGCTCGGCAAGGCTTTCGGGGTGATGGGCGGCTATATCGCCGCTTCGACGGCGCTTTGCGATTTCATCCGCTCGTTTGCCTCCGGCTTCATCTTCACCACGGCGCTGCCGCCGGCACTTGCCGCCGGCGCCGTCGCCTCGATCCAGCATTTGAAGGTCAGCCAGTTCGAACGCGCCCGCCATCAGGACCGTGTCCGCAAGCTGAGAGCGCTGCTCGACCAGCGCGGCATCCCGCATATGCCCAATCCGAGCCATATCGTGCCGGTGCTGGTCGGCGATGCGGCCAAGTGCAAGTGGATCTCCGACCTGCTGCTCGACAATTGCGGCGTCTACGTCCAGCCGATCAACTATCCCACCGTGCCGAAGAAGACCGAGCGCCTGCGCATCACGCCGACGCCGCTGCATTCCGACGCCGATATCGCCCATCTGGTCGAGGCGCTGCATTCGCTGTGGTCGCGCTGCGCGCTCGCAAGGCACGTCGCCTGATTTTTCGATGATCGCTCGGTTCGAACCGTAATTCAGGGCCTCCACTGGAGGTTCTGACAGCGATCGGTCTTGCTCCCGCAAGACGCTGCAACAAGCCTCCCTTGCCCGTTCAAGATCATCCGCTCTGCGCCTGGTCTTAACACCGATGACACATCGCAATCGGCCCGACCGATGCGCATGGATCTTTCCCTGTGCTTGCGTCCTCCCGCAAACTGCGTCGCCTTGAGCTCGCGTGAGAAAACCTTTTCTCACTTGACATAGAGATTGGTAAAAGCTTTTCTCAGGTCACTTAGAAGGAGGACGTTCTGAACATATCGGGAGGAAAAAGAGGCAGGATCACCATCCACGAGGTGGCGGCGGCTGCCGCGGTGAGCATCTCGACGGCGTCGAAAGCTCTCAATGATACCGGCCGGATGGGGTCGGAAACGCGCGAGCGGGTGAAACGGATCGCCGCCGAAATCGGATATCGGCCGAATGCGCTGGCGAGAGGTCTTCTCAGCAAACGCAGCTTCACTATCGGGCTGCTGACGAACGACACCTATGGCCGGTTCACGCTGCCTGTCATGGCGGGTATTTCCGACGCTCTCGTCGATCACGGCGTTTCGGTCTTCCTGTGCGCCATCGAAGACGATCCGGCGCTCGCTCAGATCCATGTCGACGCGATGCTCGACAAACAGGTCGACGGCATCATCGCGACAGGAAAACGTCTGGACAGACGTCTGCCTGTCGATCTGTCGAATTTGCATGTGCCTGTCGTCTACGCATTCACGGAGGGGACGCAGAACAGCGTTACCTTCCGGTCTGACGACGAACAGGGTGCGCGGCTGGCGGTGGAATGGCTCGTGAAGATCGGGCGGCGGCGGATTGCGCACATCACCGGGCCGGAGGACTTCTTCTCGGTGCGGGAGCGTGCCGGCGCCTATCACGAGGTCGCAGGTCACCGCGAGCCGGTGCTCTACGGCGTCTGGTCGGAAAACTGGGGCCATGAGGCGGTCGAACAGCTTTGGAAGAGACCGGGAGAAAAACCGGACGCGCTCTTCTGCGGCAACGATCAAATCGCCCGCGGTGCTGTGGATGCGTTGCGCGAACGCGGCGTCAAGGTGCCGCAGGACGTCTCGGTGATCGGCTTCGACAATTGGGAGATTGTCGCTGCCCAGACGCGGCCGCCGCTGACAACGGTGGACATGGAACTGAAGGAGCTCGGGCGACAAGCCGGATTGACGGTGCTCGCGCTTGCGGAAGGACGGCCTGTCGAGCCGGGAGTGAGGAAATTGCCGTGCCGGCTGATCGTCCGGCAGTCATGCGGGGGGAAAGCCCCCACGGAATGAGAACACGTGAATGAGCAAAGGCGCGAGGAGATGCGCCATATCGGGAGGAGTGTCATGATCAAGCGTCTATTGGCGGCGACCAGCATCGCTACCCTATGTCTGGTGTCGGCCGCGTCGGCTGCCGAAAATGTCGAAATGTGGGTTCGCTCGGGGATCGGCGATGCCTTCAAGAAGGTTGTCGAAGCCTATAATTCCGGTCACGAGAGCAAGGTCGTGATGACCGAAGTGCCGTTCTCCGAGTTGGTGCAGAAATATGCGACGGCGATCGCCGGCGGACAGGCGCCAGACGCGCTGTCGATGGATCTCATCTATAACCCTGCCTTTGCTGCGGCCGGGCAGCTGGAAGACCTGACGGACTGGGCAAAATCCCTGCCCTATTTCAACTCGCTTTCGCCATCGCATGTTCGCCTCGGCACCTATCAGGACCGGATTTACGGCCTGCCGCTCTCGGTCGAAACCTCCGTCTTTGCCTGGAACAAGGATCTCTACAAGAAGGCCGGCCTCGACCCGGAAAAGGCACCGGCGAATTGGGACGAAATTACCGCCAATGCCGAGAAGATCCGGGCGCTGGGTGACGATACCTACGGCTTCTATTTCTCCGGCGGCGGCTGCGGCGGCTGCATGATCTTCACGTTCACGCCGCTCGTCTGGGGTGCGGGCGCCGATATCCTGTCGGCCGACAGCAAGACGGCGACGCTCGATACGCCGCAGATGCGCAAGGCCGTCGATATTTACCGCAACATGGTCAAGAAGGACCTCGTGCCGGCGGGAGCCGCCAGCGACAACGGCGCGAACTTCCTGACCTTCACCAACGGCAAGATCGGCCAGCAAAGCCTCGGCGCATTTGCCATCGGCACGCTGGTGACCGAGCATCCCGATATCAACTTCGGCGTAACCCTCATTCCCGGCGTCGACGGGAAGCCTTCGTCCTTTGCCGGCGGCGACAACTTCGTGATCACCAAGGGCACGAAGAAGATCGACGCGGTGAAGGAGTTCCTCGAATATGTGTATTCGATGGATGGCCAGAAGATCATGGCGAAGTATGGCAGCCTGCCGACGCGCGGCGATATCGCCGATAAGGTGTTGGAAGGTCTCGATCCGCGCATGCAGGTCGGCCTGAAGGCGATCGGTGTCGCCAAGACACCCTATACGCTGCAGTTCAACGACTTGATCAACAGCGCCAATGGGCCTTGGGCCAGCTTCACCAACGCCTCGATCTTCGGCGACGATGTCGACGGCGCGTTTTCAAGCGCCCAGTCGGAAATGCAATCGATCATCGACAGCGGCCAATAACTCTCTCCCGGCCGCGGCCGGGGAGCGGTGGCAGCTTCCCGGCCAATTCCACTCGACAGATGCGGAGCGTTTTGATGACCGGTTCCGGTTCAGAGATTCTATTGCCTCGGCGCAGGCGACGGCGCCGATCGAACTGGCGCGGCCTCGTCTACATTGCGCCGGCCATGGCGCTGGTCATCGTCTTCTTCATCATGCCGGTTCTCTTCACCGGATGGATGAGCCTGCATAACTGGCCGCTGATGGGGGCGTCCCGCTGGATCGGCTTCAATAATTATTTCCGCATGGCCAACGACACCCGCTTCATGACGGCGCTGAGTTTCACGGCCTATTACACCGTGATCGTCACCATCGCGATCTTCGCCATCGCCTTTCCGCTGGCAATCTTCGTCGAAAAGGAACGGCAGTTCGTCGGCGCCTACCGCACGATCATCTTCCTGCCCGTCGTGGTCGGTCTTGCCACAGCCTCCCTGCTTTGGGTCTGGCTCGCCAATGTCGATAGCGGCTTCATCGGCCCGGCCTTGAAGGCGCTCGGCCTTGTCGAAAAGAGCCCCAATCTTCTTGCGACCTTCGACACCGCCTTTCTGACGATCGTGGTGATGGTCGTCTGGAAGATCGCAGGCTTCACCATGATCATTCTTTTGACCGGGCTTCAGGCTATTCCGTCCGAGCTGACGGAGGCCGCCCGCATCGACGGCGCCGGCCGCTGGCAGCGGTTCCGGCATCTGACGCTGCCGCTGATGCGCAAGACGATTGCGCTGGCGCTGATCGTCTCCGTCACCGGTTCGATCCTCGCCTTCGACCAGTTCTACATCATGACCGCGGGCGGTCCGCAGAACAAGATGATCTCGGTGGTCTACTATATCTTCAATCAGTCCTTCGTGTCGTTCAATCTCGGCTATGGCGCAGCACTCTCGATCGTGCTTCTCGCCATCCTGGTCGCCATCAGCATCGTGCAGCTCTGGCTGCTTCGCGTTGGGGAGGAGCGTCCATGACCACCTCAAAGGAACGCCGCGCGCGCAAGGCCGTCCGAACGAAGTCGGCCTATCATCTGACCGGCATCACTATCTCGATCTTCTTTCTCGCCCCCTTCGTGATCACGCTGTTGTCGTCCTTCCGGCATGGCACGGAGGCCAGCCTGCCGCCCTTGCCGCCGTGGCCGACCTCAGGCGTCAGCATCGATTCCTACGCGCTGCTCGATACGTTCGGCGCCGGCATCTGGCGGCACATGATCAATTCGCTGTTCGTTTCGGTCGCCACCGTGGTGCTGACCGTCGCCGTCAGCCTGCTCGCCGGTTACGGCTTCTCGCGCTATCGATTCCCGCTGAAGAATGCGCTCTTCGTGCTGATCATCGCGACGCTGATGATCCCGTTCCAGTCGATCCTGACGCCGCTCTTCATCATCCTGGCAAAGCTCGGTCTCAACAATTCGCTGCTTGGGCTGACGCTCGTCTATGTGACGCTGCAGCTGCCCTTCTCGGTCTTCATGATGCGCAACGCCTTCGACGCCGTGCCGAAGGAGATCGAAGAGGCCGCACGCATCGACGGCGCGCGCGACCTCAGGCTTCTGGTCCGGGTTCTTCTGCCGCTGGTGCTTCCCGGCGTCGCGACGGTTGCGATCTTTGCCTTCCTCAATGCCTGGAACGAGTTTCTCGCCGCGCTCGTGCTGCTCTCCAGCAATGAGAAATACACTTTGCCGGTGCTGATGACGGCGGTTCGCGCCGGACGGCTCGGCGCCATCAACTGGGGAGCGGTTCAGGCCGGTGTCGTCGTCATGACGATCCCTTGCCTGATCGTCTTCCTGCTCCTGCAACGCTACTACATGCGCGGGCTGATGGCCGGCGCGGTGAAATGATCTGAGAGAAAGTGGAGCCCATGACCAAACCAAGCAATGACCGCCAGTTTCGTCCCGTCGCCGTTCCCGATGTGGAGCTCGGCGGCTTCTGGGGCAAATGGCAGGACGCCGTCTGCAATTCCACCGCCGAGACCCTTCTCGACCGCTGCGTCGAGGCCGGCATGCTCAAGGCGATCGACGTCGATCAGCCAGGCCCCGGGGTCGTCATTCCCATTCAGCCATGGGGCGGGACGACGCAGATGTTCTGGGATTCCGACCTCGGCAAGTCGATCGAGACCATCGCCTATTCGCTCTATCGCCGGCCGAATCCGAAGCTGGAAGCGCGCGCCGACGAGATCATCGATATGTATGAGAAGCTGCAGGATGAGGACGGCTATCTGAACGCCTGGTTCCAGCGTGTGGAACCGAGCCGCCGCTGGACCAACCTGCGCGACCATCACGAGCTCTATTGCGCCGGCCACCTGATGGAAGCCGCGGTCGCCTATTATCAGGCGACCGGCAAACGCAAGCTGCTCGACATCATGTGCCGCTATGCCGATTACATGATCAAGATTTTCGGTCATGGCGAAGGCCAGATATCAGGCTATTGCGGCCACGAGGAAGTCGAGCTTGCGCTGGTCAAGCTCGCCCGCGTGACCGGCGAGAAGAAATATCTCGACCTGTCGAAATACTTCATCGACGAACGCGGCACCGAACCGCATTTCTTCACGGCGGAAGCAAGCCGGGACGGCCGCGATGTCTCCCAGTACCACCAGAAGACCTATGAATATGCGCAGGCGCACCAGCCGGTGCGCGCGCAGACAAAGGTCGTCGGTCACGCGGTACGCGCCATGTACCTCTATTCGGGCATGGCCGACATCGCCACCGAATACAAGGACGACAGCCTGACGGCAGCGCTGGAAACGCTCTGGGACGATCTGACGACCAAGCAGATGTACATCACCGGCGGCATCGGGCCGGCGGCCTCCAACGAAGGCTTTACCGATTACTTCGATCTGCCGAACGATACCGCTTATGCGGAGACCTGCGCCTCGGTCGGGCTGGTGTTCTGGGCGAGCCGCATGCTCGGACGAGGTCCGGATCGGCGCTATGCCGACATCATGGAACAGGCGCTTTACAACGGCGCGCTGCCCGGGCTTTCCACAGACGGCAAGACGTTCTTCTATGACAACCCGCTTGAAAGTGCCGGCAAACATCACCGGTGGAAATGGCACCATTGCCCCTGCTGCCCGCCCAACATCGCCCGACTGGTGACCTCGATCGGCTCCTACATGTACGCCGTTTCCGACAACGAAATCGCCGTGCACCTCTATGGCGAGAGCACCGCGCGACTGAAGCTTGCCAATGGCGCCGAGGTGGAGCTCGAGCAGACCACCAACTACCCGTGGGACGGTGCGATCGCCTTTACCACCAAGCTGGGGAAGCCGGCTAGATTCGCGCTGTCGCTGCGTATTCCGGACTGGGCCGATGGTGCAACCCTCAGCGTCAACGGAGGGATGCTCGATCTCAACGCCAATCTCCGGGACGGATATGCCTGGATCGATCGCGAGTGGGCCGACGGCGATCGTGTCGCCCTTTACCTGCCGCTGGCGCTTCGCCCGCAATATGCCAACCCGAAGGTGCGCCAGGATGCCGGCCGCGTCGCCCTGATGCGCGGCCCGCTCGTCTATTGCGTCGAAACGACGGACAATGGCGAAGACCTCAACGCCATCGTCCTGCCCCGCGAGCTGCCGGCCGCCGAAACCGTCGTGCTGAAGGATCTCAACGATGCCGTCGCCCTCGATCTCAAGGTCGAGCGCGAGGAAACGTCGAACTGGGGAACAGCGCTCTACCGCAAGGCGCCGGCCGAAAGGCAGGTCGCCACCGCACGTTTCGTGCCCTATCATCTCTGGGACAACCGCGCGCCCGGAGAGATGCTCGTCTGGGTCCAGTCGGACAGATAGGTCTTTTTGGGGATGACGAACGGTATGGCTAACAAGAGCGTCGTGCTCCAGGACGTGCGAAAAAGCTATGGCAATCTGCAGGTGGTCCACGGGATCGACCTGACGATCGCGGAGGGCGAATTCGTCGTCTTCGTCGGCCCTTCCGGCTGCGGAAAATCGACGCTTCTTCGCATGATCGCCGGCCTGGAAGACGTGACCGACGGGGAGGTCGAGATCAAGGGGCGTATCGTCACCGATCTCGATCCATCCGAGCGCGGCATCGCCATGGTCTTCCAGTCCTACGCGCTCTATCCGCATATGAGTGTGCGCGACAACCTGGCCTTCGGCTTGAAGATGGCGCGCACCAATGCCGCGGAGATAGAGACGCGCGTCAAGGCCGCCTCCGCGATCCTGAAGATCGATCATCTTCTCGACCGGCGGCCGGGACAGCTTTCCGGCGGCCAGCGGCAACGTGTGGCGATCGGCCGGGCGATCGTGCGCAAGCCCGATGTCTTCCTGTTCGACGAACCGCTGTCCAATCTCGATGCCGAACTGCGCGTTTCGATGCGCATCGAGATCGCTCGCCTCCACCGCGAACTCGGCAACACGATGATCTATGTCACGCACGACCAGACCGAGGCGATGACGCTCGCCGACAAGATCGTCGTGCTGCGCGACGGCCGCGTCGAGCAGGCCGGAACGCCGCGGGAAATCTACGAGAATCCCTCGAATACCTTCGTGGCGGGCTTCATCGGCTCGCCCCGGATGAACCTTTTGAATGCCCGCTGGGGTGAGGGAGGCCTGGTCGAAGTCGCCGGCCGGCAGATCGAAAGCGGCCTGCCGCCCGCAAACCGGCCGGTTGGTGCCGCGGTGACGCTCGGTCTGCGGCCGGAGCATCTGAAGGTGGCATCCGATCTATCGGGCAGCCTGACGGCCAGGGTCGATTTTTCGGAGTATCTCGGGGGAACGCAATATCTCTATTGCCAGCTTGCCGATGGCCAGTCGCTGACCGTCGAGCATCGCTCACCGATCAGCATTGCGGCGGGCGAGCAGGTGAACCTGCTGTTTGAACCGTCGGATTGCCGGTTGTTCGACGAGAGCGGGAACCGGTTGCGCTAATGGCGGTCGTCGGGATCACAGGCGGGCGACCACTCGGCGATCGGCCCGTCTGATCTTCACTCGGCGATCGCCAGTGTCATGAGCTCCGCCGCCCTTTGCCGGGCCTCCCTGTCGGCGGCGAAGACATCGTCCATGCCGGCAGCCGGCGGCAGGCCGGCCAGATCGTCCATGACCCTCTCGGTGACTTCGGCCATGGCGAGGAAGGACAGCCGCCCTTCGATGAAGGCTTCGAGCGCCACTTCCTTGGCGCCGTTCAACACCGCGCCCTGAACGCCGCCGCGCATCATCGCCAGGCGTGCGAGCCGCAACGCCGGAAACCGCACCTCATCCGGCGCCTCGAAATCCAGCCTGGCGAGCTTGGCGAAATCCAGCCGCTCGACCGGCAAGTTCGGCCGGCGCGGAAAGGACAGGGCATAACCGATGGCGGTGCGCATATCGGGCGCGCCGAGCTGCGCCAGCACCGACCCATCGGTATAGCCGACCATGGAATGGATGATCGATTGCGGATGGAAGATGACTTCGATCTGTTCGGGTCTGAGACCGAAAAGGTGCCGGGCTTCGATCATCTCCAGCGCCTTGTTGAACATCGAGGCGCTGTCGATCGAGATCTTCAATCCCATCGACCAGTTCGGATGGGCGCGTGCGGTTTCCACCGTCACATCAGCCATGTCACGCAGCGAGGCGGTGCGGAAGGGACCGCCCGACGCCGTCAGGATGACCCGCTCGATGGCGTGACGCTGGTTCTCTTCCAGCACCTGGAAGATGGCGTTGTGCTCGCTATCGACAGGAAGCAGCCTGCCGCCGCCTTCGCGGATCGCGGCGATGAACAAATCGCCGGCCGATACCAGGCATTCCTTATTGGCAAGTGCGATATCGGCGCCGCGGCGCGCGGCGGCAAGCGTCGGCGCCAGGCCCGCGGTGCCGACGATTGCCGCCATCACCCAGTCGACTTCGCGGTCGGCGGCTTCCATCAGGCCGGATTTTCCCGAGGCGACCTCGATGCCGCTGCCGGAAAGTTCGCTCTTCAGTGATTCGTAGTGCCGGTCGTTTGCTGTCACCGCCAGCCGCGCACCGGATGATTTCGCCTGCCGGGCCAGCAATTCGACATTGCCGCTGCCGGTCAGCACGGAGATTTCGAAGTTCTCCCGTCCGCCCAGATGATCGACGACATTGAGTGTATTCTGGCCGATCGAACCCGTCGAACCGAAGATGCTGAGGCGCCGCGGCGCGCTTTTGCCGGTCATCATGTGGAATTTCGCGAAAATTTCTCTCGTAGGCTCAGGCTCTACTAGGCTTTGGAGGGGGCGGCAAGTGTGCGGTGCAGCAGATTTCAACCCTTAAGGGGTTTACAGAACGGCGGTTGGATGTGATCCTTATAACATTGCTTGAGGAATCGCGGTTCCGCTGCGGCTGGTTTCGGTCGCATGGGCAATTCGGGGCGTTAAGGCGTCTATTGAAGAACAGGCACTCAGTGCCGCCGGCTTTCCGAGCCAACCATTAAATCAAGGATGAAACCGGGATGAGCGGCTTGGCCGTGATCCCTCATCGCGTTCGCTGCGAGCGCTTCATGTGTGCTGCTGCTTCGGTTTCGGAGCCGCGGCCCTGTGTCAGGCAAAATGTTCTTAACCTCATGACGACATCCAAAATAGCATGCATTCTATTCGCCATCCTGCCCTCGCTCACCACCGCGGCGCGGGCGGACGACCTGCTGATCTGGTCGCCGACCAAGCTTTCGGACCGGTCCTACAAGGCGACGATGGGGTTTCGCCTGCCGGCGGAATGGGAAACGAGCGCTGGCGCCGACATCGCGCTTGCCTCGACCAAGGGCGGGGCGCCACTGCCCGATTCCGAACAGGCAATGCTTTGGGGCAGGATCACCAGAACGAACGTCACCCCGGCAAGCCAGTCACAGCAGGGCGCGAGCGTCAGCGTCGATACGCTGCGCGGCAGCGGCGCGCTGACCCTCAGCCGCTCGCGTAGCTGGATCCTGTCCGATTCGCTCGACATGCAATCGAGCCGGTCCATCAGCGTTCAATTTGATGCGGTCGATGCCCGGCAGGCTTCTGTGACGGCATCCCAAGCGCTGAAACTGATCCATCCCTGGACGGGAACCTCGCTTTCGGCAGGCACAGGCGTCAGCAATGCCACCGGCGATTTCTCGAGTACGGTGGCGGTCAGCCAGGCCATCCTGCCGAACCTCAACCTCGATGCGTCGATGAACAATCCATTTTCGGGGGGTGAGGCTGGCAGCGTCAATCTCCGCTATCGCGTTAACTGGTAGCGGTGCTGAAACCAAACTCTGTCGAAGGGCGTTTCCTCCGCAGGTTTCACGGAGGAATGGATCATGGTTTTCAAGGAGCAGACATTTCACGGGCTCGAACCCGAGATGGAAGCCGAAATCGCCAATCGCGCATCCGTCGAGGCGGCCGTTGCCAATGCGCTGGCGATCGCCGGCGGCATCGATGCGTCTGATGTCGAAGTGACGATGGAGAACGACCAGATCGTGTTGAGCGGCACAGTCGGCACGGTGGGCGAAATCGAACGGGCAACCGCGGTCGCCAAGGCTGTCGAGGGCGTGCATTCGGTGCAGAACCGGATTCTGCTTGGCGGATATTCGCTTGACGGTACGCATTGATCAGACGACGGGCAGCTCCGAAGCCAGACCTGCCGGACGAGGACTATTTCTACGTCTTCGCCTATAAGCCGGCGCTCAGCTGATCAACCGGCGAAGCGTTCGACAAGGAAGGACGAGCCGGCCAGACGATCCGTTTTCTGCATGGCGCCCGAACTCTGCGGCTGGTAGGCTATGGCAAGCAGCACGACGCTGACGGCGACATAAGCGATGGCCAAAAGAATCATCTTGATACGCATGATGAATACTCCCGTTTCACAATAAACGCGGCTGATATTGCGAAGTTCCTCATCGGCGAGATCAGATGAGAAAAGCCCGACTGAAGGATCAGCCGGGCTTTTTCTGCATGGATTTGCCTTATCGGCAGATTCGGGTTTCCTTGACGACCGTATGGCCGTGACGGCGGATTTTTTCCGTCTTGGTGAAGCAGTCCTGGGAGACGTGGCGCGGCCGCATGTGATGGCGGTAATAGGGCCGTTCCGCATGACGGTAAGTGGGACTGGCATCATCCGTGGTGATGGTCACACTTGCCGCCTGGGACGGCATTGCGGAAAAGATGGACGCTGCAGTGAGCGTGCAGGCAAGGATAATCTGCTTCATGACAAGCCTCTCTTTCTGAGTTGGTCACGGCATCAACTCGCTGGAAGCACAGTCGGTTCAATCACATAGAGTTACCGATTGTGACGGAGGCAGAAACCTTTGACGCGCCGGATCGTTAGCGCAGGGGGATAGCCGGAGGCATCATTCATGGGACCGATTGCAAGGATCATCGCCGTCGTCGCCGGGCTTGCCGGCGGCACGGTCTTTTCGCAGGCGCCGGAATTTGCGCAGCAATATCGCCAGCGGATCGGCGGGGCTATCGACGAATTGCGGGTCATCGTCGAGGATTTCAATGCCCAGGCGGCCGAACACCATCTCGATCGCCAGCAGGCGCTGAACGCCTATGCCCAATCATCCGACGATTTCCTGCGCGACCGCGGCGTTTCCATGCGAAGCACGATCACACGTTACGAAACGCTAATGTCGCAGCAACTCCACCTCGGCACCGCCGCACCCGTCGCCAAGCCTTTCGTGCTGCTGCAAGACGCAGATGACGTCGTTTTCGCCAATACCTGGCGCGACTTCGTGCCCGGCGTCCCCGTCAGCTTTGCGGGTCTCGTCTGGGGAGCGATCGGTTTTATCGGTGGCTGGATCGTGGTGGCGCTGCTGGGATTGGGCGCGCGGCGGGCCGTGAGGACGCGACGGGTCCATCGTCAGGTGCGGTAAACCAACGACGGCGAACGCGACCTGATGCACGGAAGATCGAATAGCCTCGAGCTTGTCTCGAGGAGGAATTTAAGAACTATGCGAGCGGGCTGACCCATCTGAATGGGAACGTGATGGTAAGGCCATCCGGGCTTTGCGCTCGAATTCCCCCGCCAAACTCGGCGAGGGTCGTTGATATCGTTCGGAACCAGTTCGTCCGATTGCCTGCTGGATGATCGAGCCAGAGAGCCTTGTTACGCGGAAGCTGCCGCTTCCTTGGCGACGCCGCCTGACAGCAAGCGCCAGATACCGAAGGCCACCGCGCCCATCGCAAGGAAGATCAAAAAGATCAGGAAGTTGTAGTAGATCATCGCCGCCAGCGCGACGAGCGCAAGCCCAAGGGCAATGGCCGGGACAACGGGATAGCCCCAAGCCTTGAACGGTCGGGCAAGCTCGGGCTCGGTCCGACGAAGTTTGAACAGCGATGCCATGGAGACGATGTACATGATGATCGCGCCAAACACCGACATCGTGACGATATTGGCAGTCAGCGGCAAGCCGCCGATCTGGATCAGGTTGTCGGAGAAGATCGCGGCAATGCCGACAACGCCGCCCGCGAGGATAGCAAGATATGGCGTGCGGAATTTCGGATGGATCTTCGCGAGAACTTCCGGCAGGTAGCCTGCGCGGCCCAACGCGAAAATCTGCCTGGAATAGCCCATGATGATGCCATGGAACGATGCGATCAGGCCGAACAGACCGATCCAGACCAGCATATGCAGCCAGCCGGAGGATTCTCCGACGACAGCCTTCATCGCCTGCGGCAACGGATCGTTGATGTTGGACAGCGTGCGCCAGTCGCCAACGCCTCCCGCGAAGATCATCGTGCCGAAAGCCAGGAATACGAGAGTGAGAATACCTGCGATATAGGCAATCGGCACGGTGCGGGTGGGGTTCTTGGTTTCCTCGGCAGCCATTGCCGCGCCTTCGATCGCCAGGAAGAACCAGATGGCAAATGGAATGGCGGCAAAGATGCCTCCAATGGCGCCGACCGAGAATTCGGGGGCGCCAGCCCAGCCATTGGCCGCGAAGTTGGCGACGGAGAAGCCGGGCAGAACGACACCCATAAAGACCAGGAGTTCAATAATGGCGAGGATGGTAATGAAGAGCTCGAATGTCGCAGCGATGGTGACGCCGACAATATTGAGCGCCATGAAGACGATATAGGCGCCGACGGCCGCCATTTTCGGATCAAGCCCCGGGAACTGCACATTGAGATAGGCGCCGATGGCAAGCGCGATGGCCGGAGGGGCGAAGACGAATTCCACCAGTGTCGCAAAGCCCGCAACGAAGCCGCCGAGCGGGCCGAAGGCCCTGAGCGCGTACGCAAACGGTCCGCCGGCATGGGGAATAGCCGTCGTCAACTCGGTGAAGGAGAAAATGAAGGTGGTATACATGACGGCAATCAGGATCGTGGTGATCAAAAAGCCGAGTGTGCCGGCGGCCGCCCAGCCATAGCTCCAGCCGAAATATTCGCCCGAGATGACGAGGCCGACTGCAAGTCCCCATAAATGCAGCCCGGTCAGGCTCTTGGCGAGCGTCGGTTGAGAATTTGACATGATTGTTCCCCTTTTTTGTAGATTGAACTTTATGTTTCTTGGTGTGGCAGCGCTTCTATGGCGCCTTCGGCATTTTCCTTGAGATCGACACCGGTCAGCTGCAAGCGAAGCGCCTCCCGGACGATCCAAACGATCTTGTCCGCTGCGATCTCGTAGCTGAGCCCGTCGGCATGAATATTTGAAATACAGTTGCGCTCGCTGTCCCGCCGTCCCGATTGCGGTCGGAACGTGATGTAGGCGCCGAGACTGTCAGGCACGCTTAGTCCCGGCCTCTCGCCGATCAGCACGATGGCGACTTCCGCACCAAACGCCGCCGCCGCCTCATCACCAAATGCCACCCGCGCCTGCTCGCCCAATATCACCGGGGCGAGGCTGAAGCCCCCGAGACGCTTCATGCATGCCTTAAACAGCGGCACCGCGTGGTGCTCGACCGCCGAGGCCGAAAGCCCGTCTGCAATGATGAAGGCGATATCGTAACGAGCGCCTGGGTTCGGGAGATCGTCTGCGTTGGTCTGGCGGCCGAGATCCGGGCGCGCCAGATAGATCGTACGGTCTTTGGCGCGAGACCGAATCCGGACCGTCGGCACGGGCGCAAGCTGCTTGGCAAGGGCGACAAAATCCACGTGCCCATGCACGGCATCCCGCGCCCGGGCATGGGCAAGCTGGAAGTCGAGAATTGCCGATGTCGGCAGCGCGTCGCCGGCCCTTCCAAGCCCGATCCGGGCGCGTGTGGCGTTGCGGAACCGCGCAAACGGATCTCGTTCGAAGGGACTCATGCCGATGCCCTGTAGCTCAAGAGATTGCGGGAAAAGGCACCCGAGGCGCTGGCCGGCGCAAGACGACCCGTGTGATCAAGCATGCCCATGCGATGAAGCCAGGCTTCGAATTCCGGAGCGGGCGGACGATTGAACTGGTGCCTGAGGCCGACAATATCGTGGTAGGAAAGGCTCTGATAATTGAGCATGACGTCGTCGGCGCCGGGCACTGCGATCAGAAAACTGACGCCCGCGACAGTCAGCAACACCATCAGATTGTCCATATCGTCCTGGTCGGCTTCCGCATGGTTCGTGTAGCAAACGTCGACCCCCATCGGCACGCCAAGCAGTTTGCCGCAGAAATGATCTTCGAGCCCGGCGCGGATAATTTGCTTGGCGTCGAAAAGATATTCGGGGCCAATGAAGCCAACCACCGTATTGACGAGCAACGGATTGAGTTCACGTGCAACGGCATAGGCCCGCGCCTCGACCGTCTGTTCGTCGACACCATGATGGGCGTCGGCCGAAAGAGCGCTGCCCTGGCCGGTCTCCAGATACATGACATTGTTTCCGACCGTGCCGCGTTTCATGGAAAGTGCTGCCTGCTGGCCTTCTCTGAGGATGGCGAGATCGACGCCGAAACCCTCGTTGGCGGCTTCCGAGCCGGCGATTGACTGGAACACCAGATCGAGCGGCGCTCCAGCCTCGATCGCCTTGATTGACGTGGTGACATGGGTCAGTACGCAGGATTGGGTCGGGATATCGAACCGTTCGCGCAGCCGGTCGAAAAGAACCATCAATCTTGTGCAGGCTTCAAGATTGTCGGTAGCCGGGTTGATGCCGATGACCGCATCGCCGATCCCATAAAGAAGTCCGTCGAGCGTCGAGCCGGCAACGCCTTCAGGATCATCGGTGGGATGATTGGGCTGAAGGCGGCTCGATAGTCGGCCGGGCAGACCGATCGTGGAGCGAAAGGCCGTGACCACCTTACATTTGCCGGCGACGGTGATCAGATCATGGTTGCGCATGATCTTGGAGACCGCCGCGACCATTTCGGGGGTGAGGCCTGGTGCAATGGCGAACAGTTTTTCGGAGGTTGCGTCGTAGGAGAGAAGCCAATCGCGAAACTCACCGACCGTCATATGAGATACCGGCGCGAACGCCATCCAATCATGGCGGTCGACGATCAGTCGACTGACCTCGTCGACCTCGTATGGGATGACGAGATCCTCCAGGAAGGTCTTGAGAGGCATATCCGCGAGCAGGTAACGGGCGGCCACGCGCCGCTCATTGCTCGACGCTGCGATCCCGGCCAGCACGTCACCTGATTTCAGCGGCGAAGCGCAAGCCAATACTGATTTCAGATCCTGAAAGACATGGCGTTCGCGTCCTAGAACGATCGAATATGTTGTCATCTGCTCCTGGCCGTCGATCAGCCTATCCTCAATGCCCATCCACCCTTTGTGGGCATTCGCCGGCTTCCGCCGAGCATGTTTTTGCTCGGCCCCATATCCAGCAACGCAAGATGCGTGCCATTTAGTGGGCTAACGTACGAAGGCAACCGGCTCTGCATGGCGGGCTATGACCGCTTACGCAGCTCGCCTCTCGCAGCGACTGTTTTCAATTTAGGGTGGTTGTATCCACATTACGATAACATGCTCCGATATGCGCACATTTGCGCCCGGCTCAACGCTGATTGCGAAAATATTCGTTGATCGTGCTGATCCCGTGGTTCTGGCACGAGGTGCTTGTTCGGTGGGGCAGTCTGTGCTGAGACGCGATCGTCAATTTTGAGCGAACTGACCGTGGATCGACGCCGATGTTGAAAAACTAGCCAGCTGAATGAGTCCAGTCGATCGCCAATTTCTTCGTCCCAAGAGCTCGGTGTGCGACCTCAGCGCGACACTTGGCCTCGCTATTGCCGATCAAAGGCCGGTTTCTCATGACATCATTATTGCGTTCTTGCATGTCTGCAGGAACGTGCGTTCGGTCAAGGGAGATAACCATCTGATTGACTGGTGATCCCGGCGCGATTCGAACGCGCGACCCCCAGATTAGGAATCTGGTGCTCTATCCTGCTGAGCTACGGGACCACTTGAGTGCCATGCATACAAAAGGCTTGGCGTGAAGCCAAGCCTTAATTGTTGCTAGAGGCCGAGGCGCTGTTCGGCGAGGCGGACCCAGTAGGAGATGCCGTGGGCGATGGCTTCGTCGTTGAAGTCATAGGCGGGATTGTGGAGACCGGCGCTGTCGCCGTTGCCGATGAAGATGAAGGCGCCGGGGCGGGCGTTCAGCATGTAGGAGAAATCCTCGCCGCCCATCATCGGATCGATCTCGGCGTTGACGTTCGCCGCGCCGGCGATGGCGCTGGCGGTGGCGACCGCATGCTCGGTCTCATCGGGGTGGTTGACGGTGACGGGATAGTTGCGGTGGAAGCTGATTTCGGCCTCGGCGCCGTGGGCCGCAACCAATCCCTCGACGATCTGCCGGAACCGCGTCTCGGCGAGCGTGCGCACCTCGGGGTCGAGGGTACGGACCGTTCCGGCGAAGGTCGCATCGTTCGGAATGACGTTATGGGCGAAACCGGCATTGAACTTGGTCACCGAGACGACGACCGAGCGCAGCGGATCGGCACTGCGCGAGGCGATCATCTGCAGGTTGGCGACGATCTGGGCGCCGATGGCGATCGGGTCGATCGTCCGGTGCGGCTGGGCGGCGTGGCCGCCGCGGCCCTTGATGGTGACGGTGAATTCGTCGGTCGCCGCCATGATCGCGCCCTTGCGGGTGGCGAACTGGCCGACCGGCAGGCCCGGCAGATTGTGCATGCCGTAGACCTCTTCGATAGCGAAGCGCTCCATCATGCCGTCCTTGACCATCAGATTGCCGCCGCCGCCGCCTTCTTCGGCGGGCTGGAAGATGACGGCGACATTGCCGTTGAAGTTGCGGGTTTCGGCCAGGTATTTCGCGGCGCCGAGCAGCATGGCGGTGTGGCCGTCATGGCCGCAGGCATGCATCTTGCCCGGCGTCTTCGAAGCCCAGGGTTTGCCAGTGATCTCGGTGAGCGGCAGGGCGTCCATGTCGGCGCGCAGGCCGACCGTGCGGGAGCCTTCGCCCTTGCCCTTGATCAGGCCGACGACACCGGTGCGGCCGATGCCGGTGACAATCTCGTCGACGCCGAATTCCTTGAGTTTTTCGGCGACGAAGGCGGCCGTATTTTCCACCGCGAAGAGGAGCTCGGGCCGGGCATGAATATGGCGGCGCCATTCGGCGACCTCGTCCTGCAACTCCGCGGCTCTGTTCAAAATCGGCATATCGGCGTTCCTGTTATGAAATCTCGACAATCTTTCATCGCATCACAAGGGTGTGAGGCTGTGGAAATTACTTAGTCAATGACCTTTGCCATGTCATAGCCATATAGGCTAAATAGGGGAAGATTTCGAGATTTTCCTGATATCTGAAGGACGAACCGTGTCGACGCGCCACTTCCGTTTGTTTGCTGCCTTGCGGCCGCTTTCTTTCGTATCAGCGGCGACTGCCGTTTTTCTGGGCTCCGTTTCGCTTGCCCAGGCCAATCCGCATATTCTCGTCGACGTGCAGACCGGCCGCGTGCTCGAGCATGAAGAAGCCTTCCGCAAATGGTATCCGGCCTCGCTGACCAAGCTGATGACCGTCTATACCGTGTTCGATGCGATCCGCGCCGGGCAGATCAGCCTCGATACGCCGATCGTCATGAGCAAGCGCGCCGCCGCGCAGCCTGCCGCCAAGATGTATTTCAAGCCGGGCCAGAAGCTGACGCTCGACAGCGCGCTGAAGATCCTGATGGTGAAATCGGCTAACGACATCGCGGTCGCGGTCGCCGAAGCCATCGGCGGCACGCAGGAAGGCTTCGTGACGCGGATGAACGGCGAGGCGCTGAAGCTCGGCATGACGGATTCGCATTTCGTCAATCCGAACGGCCTGCCCGGCAAGGGTCAGTATACAACGGCGCGTGACCTTGCGGTGCTGACGGTGGCGCTGCGCCGCGATTTTCCGCAATATGCCGGTTACTTCGCGCTGGAGGGCTTCACCACCGGCCAGCAGAACGTGCCGAGCCTCAACATGCTGATCGGCCGCTTCGCCGGCGCCGATGGCATGAAGACCGGCTTCATCTGCGCCTCGGGCTTCAACCAGATCGGTTCGGCGACGCGCAATGGCCGCACGCTGGTCTCCGTCGTGCTTGGCACCGATAGCCTTGCAGCGCGCGCCGATGCGACGGCGAACCTTTTGCAGAAGGGTTTCACCACCCAGCCTGCCAGCAACGACACATTGGGTTCGCTGAGACCCTACGGGTCGGGACAGGACCAGGTGACCGACATCAGCGCCGATATCTGCAGCGCCAAGGGCGCCAAGGTGCGCAGCGAAACGCGCGACGAGGTCGGCCGCATGAGGGTGCAGTCACCCTATATCCAGCCGATGGACCACGATCCGCAATTCGTCTTTGCCGGCCTGATTCCGGGCCAGGATCCGCAGCCGGCTGCGCAGCCGGAAAAAATGGCACGGGGCGATACCGCGGGAACGCTCGCCAACGTGCCGGTGCCGATGCCGCGCCCGACATCCTTTTAAGCTTTTAAGGTAGATGACATGAGCGCGCTCAACGACAGGATTCCGGTCACAATCCTGACCGGCTTTCTCGGCGCCGGCAAATCGACGCTGCTCAACCGCATCCTCAAAGACCCTGTGATGAAGGATGCGGCCGTCATCATCAACGAATTCGGCGATGTCGGCATCGACCATCTCCTGGTCGAAAGTTCCGGCGATTCGATCATCGAGCTGTCCGACGGCTGCCTTTGCTGCACCGTGCGCGGCGAGTTGGTGGATACGCTGGCGAACCTGATGGACGCGGTGCAGACGGGCCGCGTCAAGCCGGTCAAGCGCGTCGTCATCGAGACAACAGGCCTTGCCGATCCTTCGCCGGTCATGCAGGCGATCATGGGCAATCCCGTCATCGCCACGAATTTCGAGCTCGACGGCGTCGTTACCGTCGTGGACGCGGTGAATGGGCTGCAGACGCTCGATAATCACGAGGAAGCGCGCAAGCAGGCGGCGGTCGCCGACCGGCTGATCGTCTCGAAAAAGTCGATAGCCGAGGCGACGGACGGGCTGGAAAAGCGCCTGCGGGCGCTCAATCCGCGTGCCGTGATGATGGATGCCGACAGCACTGATGCCGGCAGTGCCGCAGTACTGGTCAACGGGCTCTACGATCCGGCGACGAAGATTGCCGATGTTGGCCGCTGGCTGCAGGACGAGGATGCACACGAGGCGCATCACAATCACGACCACGGTCGTGATGGCGATCATGGCCATGATCATGATGGTCACCACCATCACCATCACCATCACCATCACGCTCATGCGGATCAGGATCCGCATGACGTCAATCGTCACGATGCCTCGATCCGCTCTTTCTCGATCATTGAGGAGAAGCCGATCGATCCGATGGCGCTCGAGATGTTCATCGATCTGCTGCGTTCGGCCCATGGCGAGAAGCTGTTGAGGATGAAGGCGATTGTGTCGGTCTCCGACCGGCCGGATCGGCCGCTCGTGCTGCATGGGGTGCAGAGCATCTTCCATCCGCCGGTGCGGCTCCCCGCCTGGCCGGGGGAAGACCGGCGCACACGCATGGTGCTGATCACCAGGGATCTGCCGGAAGCCTTCGTGAAGGATCTCTTCGACGCCTTCCTCGGCAAGCCGCGCATCGATATGCCGGATCGTGCGGCGCTCTCCGACAATCCGCTCGCCATTCCCGGCCTCAGAATTTAGAGCATGTCGCGCAAAAGTGTGCAGCGGTTTTGCGATAACGACATGCGTAAAACAAAGAGCTAAAGCGCGGGAAGCGAATCTGAAAGATCGCGACGCGCTTTAGCGCTTGCGGATCAGGAAGCGATGGCCGCTTTCGGTCTTTTCCGTCTCGACCAGTTCGTGGCCGTCCTCATTGCAGAAATGCGGCATGTCGATCACAGCAAGCGGATCGGTGGTGTCGACGCGAATGAGCGTGCCGCTCGCCATGGCGGCGAGCTTCTTGCGTGTCTTGATCACGGGGAAGGGGCATTTCAGGCCGCGAAGGTCGTAGAGAACGGGGGTCAAGCCGTTCAGTTCCGCGCCCAGAACTTCCAGAACGGCTTCTTTGCCGCGGCCTCTGCCGTTTCCTGCGGTTCGGGAGCCGTGTAGGCGAGCGGATTCTGCATCGGGTTCTGCATCGGCACCGGCACGACCGCAGGTGTCGCGGCAGCGACGGCCATTGGCTGCGGCTGGGCAGGTGCTGCAGGCGTGGCGCCAGGCGCGCTTTTGGCGGCAAGGCCCTGCGCGGTGCGCTTGGCCATCAGGTCTTCGAGTTCGGCGACCTTGACCATGCGGCCGGCTTCCAGCGAGGTGCCGGTCGGGGCGTAAGCAAGTTCGCGGCCCTTGCGCGTCTTGGCGACCACGGCCTTGCGCTCGGCTTCGGTGGGATCGTACCAGGCCATGCCGTCAAATTTGCTCATCGCCTTGGCATAATCGGCATCGTAGGTCTTGCCGTAGGAGGCGAGAGCTGCGGTCAGCGCCGGCGGCGTCGACATAGCCGGGCACTTGCCGGCGGCGTTGAAGGCGCCGCCGTCGGTTGCCTGCTGATTGAAGACGTATTTCTTCTCGCAGACATTCACCTCGGGCGGGCGCTTCGTCACTTCAAAATTGTCGTAGCCGACCTTCAGCATCTTCCAGAAGTCGTAGCTGCTGTCGAGGCGATGCTTGACCATGTTTTCCGCGGTCATGCGGAAGGGGAAGGCCTGCAGCTGCACCGTCGCCTGGCCGCCCTTGAAAGCGTCGCGGGCGAAGGCGTAGATCTCCAGCACCTGCTGGTCGGTCATCGAATAGCAGCCGGAGGAGGAGCAGGCGCCATGGATCATCAGATCGGAACCGGTGCGGCCGTTCGCCGCGTCGTAGCGGTTCGGGAAGCCGGTATTGATCGCCAGATAATATTTGGAATTGGGGTTCAGGTTGGCGCGCGTCAGGTCGTAGAAACCTTCCGGCGCCTGCCGGTCGCCGGTCTTTACCTTCGGGCCGAGACGGCCGGACCAGGCGCAGATCTTGTAATCGGCGATCTTGTCAAAACGGTTGTCGGTCTTCGCCTTCCAGATCTCCATGGCACCTTCTTCCTTGAAGATGCGGATCATGATCGGCGAATTGCGGTCCATGCCCTTGGCGGACATCTGAGCGAGGATGTGGCCGGGAAGCGGCTGCTCGACCTTGTTCTTGACCTTGGAAAGATCGACCTGCGCGGTTTCCAACGCGTCATTGCAGCCGGACAGAGCCAGCGCCATGAGGGAAATATAGGCAAAATGACGTATGCGCATCCAAACTAGCCCATAAAGATAGTGCCACCCGGTCCGCCTATGGAGTCCGGGCATCAGAAGGAATCATAGGCCGCTTATACTTTATAAACCCTTACCAGCCTATGACTTTGCCACGAACGTCCCCGCAAGCGCGAGTGTTACAGATAACATCAATGTGGCCAAGATTTGGCCCCAATCGGCGAAGAGCCGAATGTCTGTTAGAGATTGCGGCCCATTGCGAGGAATTTCTGCCGGCGGTCGTTGCGCAACTGCTCGCCGGAACGGGACGCCATTTCGGCCAGGGCATTGGCGATCATATCGCCGGTCGCGGCAATGACGCTGTCGGGATCGCGATGCGCGCCGCCGAGCGGCTCGGAAATGATGCCGTCGATGATGCCGAGCGATTTCAGGTCTTCAGCGGTGATCTTCATGTTGGTCGCCGCTTCCCGGGCGCGGGTGGAATCGCGCCAAAGGATGGAGGCTGCCCCTTCGGGCGAGATGACGCTGTAGATCGAATGCTCGAGCATGTAGACCCTGTTGCCGGTGGCAATGGCGATGGCGCCGCCCGAGCCGCCTTCGCCGATGACGACGGAGACGAGAGGAACCTTGACGCCGAGACACATTTCCGTCGAGCGGGCAATCGCCTCGGCCTGGCCGCGCTCTTCGGCGCCGACGCCGGGATAGGCGCCTGCCGTATCCACCAGCGAAATCACCGGCAGGCCAAAACGATCGGCCATTTCAAGAATGCGGATCGCCTTTCGGTAGCCTTCCGGACGGGGGCTGCCGAAATTGTGCTTGATGCGGCTCTTGGTGTCGTTGCCCTTTTCCTGGCCAATGACGGCGACCGGCTGGCCGCGAAAGCGGGCAAGGCCTGCCTGGATCGCTGCATCCTCGGAAAACTTGCGGTCGCCGGCGAGCGGCGTGAATTCCTGGAACAGCGTCTTGGCGTAATCGACGAAATGCGGGCGCTGCGGATGGCGGGCGACCTGCGTCTTCTGCCAGGGATTGAGCTTGGAGTAAATTTCGACGATCGCCTCACGGACGCGAACCTCCAGCCGGCCGATCTCATCGGTGGTGTCGATGCTCTCGTCTTCCGTCGCGAGCTTCTTCAGCTCGATAATCTTGCCTTCGAGGTCGGAGATCGGCTTTTCGAAGTCGAGATAATTGTGCATGAGGTGCGTTTCCGTTCCTTGTGCCCGGGGCGTTTTCCTGGCTCCGCCCCATGTCGCCGGTCCTATTCGTGCTTTTTCGCCTGTTTGGCAAGGGGGTGATGCGTCTGGACAAGCTGCTGCAGCCTCTCTTCGAGGACATGTGTGTAGATCTGCGTGGTCGAAATGTCCGAATGGCCGAGGAGTTCCTGTACGACGCGCAGATCGGCGCCGTTGGCCAGCAGGTGGCTGGCAAAGGCGTGGCGCATGACATGCGGCGAGATCAGCGACGGCGTCAGGCCGGCGCGGATCGCCAGGTTCTTGAGGTCGCGGGCAAAAACCTGGCGCGGCAGATATCCCTCCTTCGAGGCGGAGGGAAACAGCCAGGCGCTTTCCGGCGGTTCCTTCGCTGCTGCATTTTCGGTCGCCAGCAGGCGCCCGTAGGATTTCAGGGCTGATATCGCCGATTGCGACAGCGGCACCAGCCGTTCCTTGTTGCCCTTGCCGCGGATCATCAGGAAACGGCCTTCCTGATCGAGCACGCGGGCAGGAAGCGAAACGAGTTCGCTGACACGCATTCCGGTGGCATAGAGCAGCTCCAGCAGTGCCAGCATGCGCAGGCGGTGCAACTGGCCCGGAGCCGCATCCTCCGCCTCGGCCTCGGCCTGCGAAAGTAACCTGCCGACCTCCTCGACACCCATCGTCTTCGGCAGCGGGCGGCCCTTCTTCGGCGCATCGAGAATGCCTGTAGGGTCGTCGGTCCTTAGGCCCTCGGCATAGAGGAACTTGTAGAACTGCCGCATGGCCGCAAGCCGGCGCGCCTGCGAGGAGGGTTTGAAGCCCTTTCCGGCGAGTGAGGAGAGATAGGCGGCAAGATCGGCGGAGGCGGCTTCGGTAAGCCGTATGCTGCGCTCCTTCAGGAAGGATCTGACATCGTCGAGATCGCGTTCATAGGATTGCAGCGTGTTGGCGGCAGCACCCCGCTCGGCGCTCATCATCTCCAGGAAGGATTCCACATGGACGCGACCGAGATCCACCATGCCGGTCACTTCCTGGTCGTGTCGATCGCACCCGTGGCGGGCGGATTGACCCGCTCGGACGGAATGCGGATCGTCACGTCGCGCTGCTGCGGCTCCACGAAGGTCACAAGCGCCAGCATCGCTCCGTAGACCGTCCCGGCGAGGATCGCGCAGACGAACAGGAAACGGAACAGGGTCGGCATTCAGCAACTCCTTCATGCTCTGCTTCTGTTATAAGAAGCCTATCTGCAAGTGCAAGAAGCGGTATTCAAGCCATGATTCCCTTGTCCGCGACTTGACGCTCCACCTGCATTTGTCGATACCGTTTGCAAACAAAGTGTGAATGGACCGATGAGTGAACAACTGCTGACCGTTGCTGACAGCTTGAGAGACAGAGCTCGCGCCGCGCTCGGTTCACGCAATCTGATCCTTGTCGGCCTGATGGGCGCCGGCAAATCCTCCGTCGGCCGCATCGTCGCCAGCCAGCTCGCCATTCCCTTCATCGACAGCGATCTGGAGATCGAGCGGGTGTCGCGCATGACGATCGCCGAGCTTTTCGCCGCCTATGGCGAGCAAGAGTTCCGGGCGTTGGAAGCGCGGGTGGTGAAGCGGCTGCTAAAGAGCGGGCCGCGTGTCGTCTCCACCGGCGGCGGCGCCTTCATCAACGACCGGACGCGCAAGCATATCAAGAAGGGCGGCCTTTCCGTCTGGCTGAAGGCCGATCTCGACGTGTTGTGGGAGCGAGTCAACAAACGCGACACGCGGCCGCTGCTGAAGACCGAAAATCCGAAGCAGACGCTCGAGGGCCTGATGAATGCGCGCTATCCGATCTATGCGCAGGCCGATATCACCGTGCTTTCGCGCGACGTGCGCAAGGAAATCATGGCCGACGAGGTCTTAAAGGCCGTGATCGAAGCTCAGAAGGAAAGTGCAGCGTCATGAATGCGATAACCTCCGCCTCCGCCATCCGAACGGTGCATGTGCCGCTCGGCGAGCGCGCCTACGACATCCTGATCGGGCCGGGGTTGATTGCGCGAGCCGGCGCCGAGATCGCCACCCGGCTCAAGGGCCGCAAGGCGGCTGTTGTCACCGACGAAAATGTCGCGCCGCTCTATCTCAAGGCCCTCGTCGCAAGTCTGGATGAAGCGGGTATCGCCTCGGCTGAGGTCGTCCTGCCGGCCGGCGAGAAGACCAAGAGCTTCGAACATCTGATCACAGCCTGCGACAAGGTGCTCGAAGCCCGCGTCGAGCGTAACGATTACGTCATCGCGCTCGGCGGCGGCGTCATCGGCGATCTTTCGGGATTTGCGGCCGGCATCGTCCGCCGCGGCGTGCGCTTCGTCCAGGTGCCGACTTCGCTGTTGTCGCAGGTCGATTCCTCCGTCGGCGGCAAGACCGGCATCAATTCCCGCCATGGCAAGAATCTGATCGGTGTCTTCCATCAGCCGGACCTGGTTCTGGCCGATACAGATGTGCTGAATTCGCTGAGCGCGCGCGAATTCCGCGCAGGTTACGCCGAGGTCGCGAAATACGGGCTGATCGACAAGCCGGATTTCTTTGCCTGGCTGGAAGCGAACTGGAAGGCGGTTTTTACCGGCGGCTCCGCGCGCATCGAGGCGATTGCCGCGAGCTGCCAGGCGAAGGCCGATGTCGTCGTCGCCGACGAGCGCGAGAACGGTCAGCGGGCGCTGCTCAATCTCGGCCATACCTTCGGTCATGCGCTGGAAGCGGCGACCGCCTATGACAGCTCCCGCCTCGTGCATGGCGAGGGCGTTTCGATCGGCATGGTGCTGGCGCATGAATTCTCCGCACGGATGAACCTTGCAAGCCCCGACGATGCGCGGCGCGTCGAGCGGCATCTGAAGGAGGTCGGCCTGCCGACCCGCATGTCCGATATTCCAGGCGACCTGCCGCCGGCCGAAACGTTGATGGACGCGATCGCCCAGGACAAGAAGGTCAAGAGCGGCAAGCTCACCTTCATCCTGACGCGCGGCGTCGGTCAGTCCTTCGTCGCCGACGATGTTCCGGCGTCCGAAGTGATCAGCTTTCTCCGGGAAAAACACGCCTGATGTCGATCGAAGGCGCTCTGGCATTTCTCGAGACATACTGGCCGGAGATCCTTTCGATCACGGCGCTCGTGCTCATGTCCGCCTTCTTTTCCGGCTCCGAGACCGCGCTGACCGCCGTTTCGCGCAGCCGTATCCATACACTCGAAGTCAACGGCGACGAACGCGCCGGCCTCGTCCGGCAGTTGATCGAGCGGCGCGACCGGCTGATCGGCGCGCTGCTCATCGGCAACAATCTCGCCAACATCCTGTCCTCCTCGATCGCCACCAGCCTCTTTCTCGGGCTGTTCGGCAGTTCCGGCGTGGCGTTGGCGACACTCGCGATGACCGTCATCCTGGTTATCTTCGCGGAGGTGCTGCCGAAGAGCTGGGCGATTTCGGCGCCTGAGCGCTTCGCTCTCGCCATCGCGCTGCCGGCCAAGCTCTTCGTCACCGTCGTCGGCCCGGTTTCCTCCTTCGTCAATGCGATCGTGCGGCAGATTCTTTCGCTGTTCGGCATCAATCTGTCACGAGAGACATCGATGCTGACGGCGCATGAGGAGCTGCGTGGCGCCGTCGACCTGCTGCACCGCGAGGGATCGGTGGTGAAGGCCGACCGCGACCGCCTCGGCGGCGTGCTCGATCTCAGCGAACTCGAACTGTCCGACATCATGGTCCACCGCACCGCCATGCGGGCGATCAACGCCGACGATCCGCCGGAAGCGGTGGTGCGCGTCATCCTCGAAAGTCCCTATACGCGCATGCCGCTGTGGCGCGGCACGATCGACAACATCATCGGTGTCGTCCACGCCAAGGATCTGCTGCGGGCGCTTGCCGAGCCGAACATGGAGCCGCAGAACCTCGATATCGTGAAGATCGCGCAGAAGCCGTGGTTCGTGCCCGACAGCACCAACCTCGAGGATCAGCTCAACGCCTTCCTGCGCCGAAAGCAGCATTTCGCCGTCGTCGTCGATGAATATGGCGAAGTGCAGGGCATCGTCACGCTGGAGGATATTCTCGAGGAAATCGTCGGCGACATTTCCGACGAGCACGATATCGAGATACAGGGCGTGCGTCAGGAGGCCGATGGTTCCGTCGTCGTCGACGGCGGCGTGCCGATCCGCGACCTGAACCGCGCGCTCGACTGGAGCCTGCCCGACGAGGAGGCGACGACGATTGCCGGCCTCGTCATCCATGAATCGATGACCATCCCGGAAGAGCGCCAAGCCTTCACCTTCTACGGCAAGCGTTTTATCGTCATGAAACGGGAGAAGAACCGCATCACCAAGCTGCGCATCCGTCCCGCCGGGGAAGACGGCACAAAGCCCACCTGATCCCAGTCATCAAATTGCTACAGCGTGTAGCGCGTCTGAAAAGGCGCGCGGCACTGTAGGATTGCGGGCCGCCAATGCCCATATAGGCTTTGGCGCCGCTACCAGCGGGTCGGTTCGCCGGGTGCTGCCGGTTCGACGGCCAGCGCATGCAGGCCGGCATCGAGCTCCGGTTTCAACAGGTCGGTGATTGCCCGGTGGCGCGCCAGCCGCGACATGCCGGCGAATTTTCCGGAAACGATCCTCACCCGCATATGGGTTTCGCCGGTGCCGGTGATATCAGGCTGGTGGCCGGCATGCAGATGGCTTTCGTCGATGACGCTTACGCGTTCGGGCGCGAAGGCTTCGACAAGTTTTTCTTCGATGCGGGTTCGCAGGGTCATCATCCGGTCTTGCTGGTTCGCGAAAAGGGTACCTACCAAGCCAGCAACATTCCCGTTTGTCAATTCTTGTTGTCGCTTCGCGACAGCCCCATAATTAGCGCCGTCATGAGACTTGATTCCAAATATTTCGATCGCATCCGAACACGCCGCAAACGCGAGCAGGAGACAGAGCAGGCGCCGCCTACCTGTCAGTGGGACGGCTGCGACAAGAAGGGGGCGCATCGCGCTCCCGTCGGCCGCAATGCGGAAGGCCAGTTCTTTTTGTTCTGCTTCGAGCACGTCAAGGAATACAACAAGGGCTACAATTATTTCTCCGGTCTTTCGGACGGCGAGATCGCGCGATACCAGAAAGAGGCGATCACCGGCCACCGGCCGACATGGACGGTCGGCGTCAACAAGGCGGCGAAGGACAGTCCGCTGCATTCGGAGGTGCGCTCCGGCGCCTATACGCGTGTTCGCGATCCCTTCGGCTTCGTCAAGGAAGGCGGCAAGGGCAGCGGGCCGCGTTTCCCCCAGGCGCGCAAGCTGAAATCGCTCGAAACCAAGGCCTTCGAAACGATGGGCCTCGACGCCAATGCGACATCGGCGGAGATCAAGAGCCGCTACAAGGAACTGGTGAAGAAACACCATCCGGATGCCAATGGCGGCGACCGCGGCTCGGAGGAGCGTTTCCGCGCCGTCATCCAGGCCTATCAATTGTTGAAGCAGAACGGTTTTTGTTAATTCCCGTCCTTGCTCTTGGGCTTCAATCGGGTATGGTCCAAATCGGCTGAGGCCGCAGGCAAACGCGGCTCATATTTGTGCGTTTTCCCGACATCGCCTCCGCCGACCTTCCGGACGCGGCGTTTCTTGTCCGGGACTCTTTCAAGAATGCTCGCACGCGGTCATTATCCCGCCGAGGTTTCGTTTCAGTCCCGGAGAAGCATCGCCGACGTTCCGACCTGGACGGGCGCGGAATAAAAAACGCGGCGTCACGGTTGCGACATGGCCTGAGATAGTATGGCCGGGTGGCATCACCCGCCTTGGAGACATGATGAGCAAGATCGACCTTGATATATCCGAACTGCCCGATACCACCGTTTCGGTCCGCGAGACCTTCGGCATCGATTCCGATATCCGAGTTCCCGCCTACAGCAAGGGCGACGCCTATGTGCCGGACCTCGATACCGACTACCTGTTCGACCGCGACACGACGCTCGCCATTCTCGCCGGCTTCGCCCATAACCGCCGCGTGATGATCTCCGGCTATCACGGCACGGGCAAGTCCTCGCATATCGAGCAGGTGGCGGCGCGGCTCAACTGGCCTTGCGTGCGCATCAACCTCGACAGCCATGTCAGCCGTATCGATCTCGTCGGCAAGGATGCAATCGTCGTCAAGGACGGGCTGCAGATCACCGAGTTCAAGGATGGCATCCTGCCCTGGGCCTACCAGCACAATGTGGCGCTCGTTTTCGACGAATATGATGCCGGCCGCCCCGATGTGATGTTCGTCATCCAGCGCGTGCTCGAATCCTCCGGCCGCCTGACGCTGCTCGACCAGAGCCGCGTCATTCGGCCGCACCCGGCCTTCCGTCTGTTTGCGACTGCGAACACGATCGGCCTCGGCGACACGACCGGCCTCTATCACGGCACGCAGCAGATCAACCAGGCGCAGATGGACCGCTGGTCGATCGTCACCACGCTGAACTACCTGCCGCATGATCACGAAGTGAATATCGTCGCCGCCAAGGTGAAGAGCTTCGGCAGTGACAAGAACGGCCGCGAGACGGTTTCGAAGATGGTGCGCGTCGCCGACTTGACGCGCGCGGCCTTCATGAACGGTGATCTGTCCACAGTCATGAGCCCGCGCACGGTCATCACCTGGGCCGAAAACGCCGAGATCTTCGGCGATCTCGCCTTCGCCTTCCGCGTCACCTTCCTCAACAAGTGCGACGAGCTGGAACGCCCGTTGGTCGCCGAGCACTATCAGCGCGCCTTCGGCGTCGAGCTGAAGGAAAGTGCCGCCAACATCGTTCTCGGGGCTTGAGACCGACCGATCATGGCAGCTCGCGGTGACAATTCGAAAGCAAAACCCGGCGCGCCTGTCGACGTCGAGCCATTGCGCCGGGCGATAACCGGCTGCGTGCGCTCGATCGCCGGCGACGGCGATGTCGAGGTGACCTTCGCCAATGAACGGCCGGGGATGACCGGCGAGCGCATTCGGCTGCCGGAACTTTCCAAGCGGCCGACGGCGCATGAGCTGGCGGTCACCCGCGGGCTCGGCGATTCGATGGCGCTGCGCCTCGCCTGCCATGACGAGAAGGTGCATGCGACGATGGCGCCGCAGGGCTCGGACGCCCGGGCGATCTTCGATGTGGTCGAGCAGGCGCGCGTCGAATCGATCGGCGCGCTGCGCATGGAGGGCATGGCGTCGAACCTGCGCTCCATGACGGAAGAGAAATACTCCAAGGCGAATTTCACCGGCATCGAGCGCCAGGAAGACGCACCGGTCGGCGAAGCCGTTGCGATGATGGTGCGCGAGAAGCTGACCGGCCAGCGCCCGCCCGGCTCCGCCGGCAAGGTGCTGGACCTCTGGCGTGACTTTATCGAGGACAAGGCAGGGCCTGAACTCGACAACCTGTCGAGCGCGATCAACGACCAGCAAGCCTTTGCCAAGGTCATCCGCAACATGCTGTCGGCCATGGAAATGGCCGAGGAATACGGCGACGACGACAGCGATGCCGACAATGACGATCAGTCGGAGCAGGAAGACCAGTCGAGCGGCGACGAGCAGGACCAGGACGAGGTCGACGAGGATGCCGGCACGGATGCCGCCCCTGTCGAGGACAGCGAGGTTGCCGACGAGCAGATGGAGGACGGCGAGACCGAAGGCGCCGAAATCTCCGATGACGACATGATGGAAGAGGGCGAGGACGATTCGGAAACGCCGGGCGAGACCCGCCGTCCAAACACGCCTTTCGCCGATTTCAACGAAAAGGTCGATTATCACGTCTTTACCGAAGAGTTCGACGAGATCATCACCGCCGAGGAACTCTGCGACGCCGCCGAACTGGAGCGCCTGCGCGCCTTTCTCGACAAGCAGCTGGCGCATCTGCAAGGTGCGGTCGGCCGTCTCGCCAACCGGCTGCAGCGTCGCCTGATGGCGCAGCAGAATCGCTCCTGGGATTTCGACCTGGAAGAGGGTTATCTCGATCCGGCCCGGCTGCAGCGCATCATCATCGACCCGATGCAGGCGCTTTCCTTCAAGATGGAGCGCGACACCCAGTTCCGCGACACCGTCGTCACCCTGCTCATCGACAATTCCGGCTCGATGCGCGGCCGGCCGATCACGGTTGCCGCCACCTGCGCCGATATTCTCGCCCGCACGCTGGAGCGCTGCGGCGTCAAGGTCGAGATCCTGGGCTTTACGACCAAAGCCTGGAAGGGCGGGCAGGCGCGTGAGAGCTGGCTCGCCGGCGGCAAGCCGCAGACGCCGGGCCGCCTCAACGACTTGCGCCATATTATCTACAAGTCGGCCGACGCGCCGTGGCGGCGCGCGCGCGCCAATCTCGGGCTAATGATGCGCGAGGGCCTGCTCAAGGAAAATATCGACGGCGAGGCGCTGATCTGGGCGCATAATCGCCTGCTCGCGCGCCGCGAGCAGCGCCGCATCCTGATGATGATCTCGGACGGGGCGCCGGTCGACGATTCGACGCTGTCGGTCAATCCGGGCAATTATCTGGAGCGGCACCTGCGTGCCGTCATCGAACAGATCGAGACGCGCTCGCCTGTCGAGTTGCTGGCGATCGGCATCGGTCACGACGTGACGCGCTATTATCGCCGCGCCGTGACGATCGTCGATGCGGATGAGCTTGCCGGTGCGATGACCGAGCAGCTTGCTTCGCTGTTCGAAGACCAATCCGTCCAGCCGCGCGGCGGCCGGCTACGCCGTGCCGGCTGACGCGGCTCAAAGGAAATGCCTGGCATGACGCTCAAGCGCCTCTGCCATACGGCGTCGATTGTTCTTTGTCTCGCGTCAGGCGCTTTCCCGTCGTTGGCCGGCGACGACGTGCCGGTCATTAGCCGGCAAATCTCCGATTTCAGGATCGGCTCTTCGGAGACGAAATTTGGATCGCTGGAATTTGTCGGCGGGCTGGAGATGGTCTCCAGCAGAGCGCTGTTCGGCTCGCTCTCATCCATTCGTTTCCGGCAGGACCAAAAAAATTTCGTCGTCGTGCTCGATACCGGCCAGTGGCTGACCGGCAGCATCGAACGTGACGTCAAGGGCAGGCTTTCCGGCCTTTCGGATGTCGAGATCACGCCGATGAAGAACAGCGCCGGGCGCAGCTTCGAGGGCAAGGGGCATATGGATGCCGAGGGCCTGACGCTCGATGGCGACCGGATCCTGGTTTCCTTCGAGCAGGATCATCGCGTCGATGTCTATCCGGATCCCGGCTTTGCCGATTCGGGCGCGATCGCCACTTTGCCGATCCTCATCCCGCGGAAGATGCTGAGCGACAATCGCGGCATCGAGACCATCACCGTGGCGCCGGCATCGAGCCCGCTTAGGGGCGGCGTGGTCATCGTCTCCGAACGTGGTCTCGACAATGACGGCAACCGGTTGGCGGCCATTCTCAGCGGGCCGCTGAAAGGGCGTTTCGCGGTTAAGCGGGACGGCAGCTTCGACATCACTGACGGCGCCTTCCTGCCGAACGGTGACCTGCTGCTGCTGGAGCGTCGCTTCAACATGGCCGAAGGCATCGGCATGCGTCTTCGGCGCATCAGGGGCGCCGATATCAGGCCTGGCGCCGTCATTGAGGGCGAATTGCTGCTGGAAGGCAATTTCAACTCGCAGATCGACAATATGGAAGGGCTCGATGCTTTCCAGGCTGCGGACGGCGCGACTCATATCATTCTGGTCTCGGACGACAATCATTCGATCCTGCAGCGCAATCTGATGCTGGAATTCCGGCTTTCGGAAGAGGCCGCGTGGGCAGCGCCGAGTTCCCAGAAGCGGAATTGATCCAAGCCATCGACCCGAAAATCGGAATCGATTTTCGGAAAGTACGATGCCTGGATTCACGTCAGACCGATGTCCTATGCCTCGGCTATCCCGCCGCAATCGGCCGGCTGCGGCATCGGGAAGCAGTCTTCGGAGGGAGATTCATGGTGCATATCCACGTCATGGGCGCGTCCGGTTCCGGCACGACATCGCTCGGCCGCGCGCTTGCCGAAAGGCTCGATATCGCCCATCTCGACACCGACGATTTCTTCTGGATGCCGACCGATCCGCCGTTCACGACGCCGAGGAATGCCGACGAGCGCATCCGGCTTCCGCTCGAGGAAGCGGCGCGGCATGACGGCTGGGTCCTCTCCGGATCCGCGCTGAAATGGGTTGGGCCGCTGGAGCCGCTTTACGATCTGATCGTATTCCTCAGGATCGAGCCGGAGCTGCGGATGGCGCGCATCCGCGCGCGGGAGATTGCCCGATATGGAAACAGGATCGGGCCTGGTGGCGACATGGCCGCAAAAAGCGGGGAATTCCTCGAATGGGCGGCCAGTTATGACACAGCCGGCCCCGAACGCCGCAGCCTTGCGGCGCATGAACAATGGCTGGAAACGCAGACGTCGCCGGTGTTGCGGCTCGATTCATCGCTTGGTATCGACGATCTGGTGGCGGAGGTGCTGCTGCATCCTGCCATCGCCACCGGTGCAGTCCGGCGGCGTCCGTAATCTAAATTAGCTGGCGCGAGCGGCCTGCATCGGCCGCAGCACGTTCATCAGCGCACCATAGGGCAGCAGCATGACGAGGCCGACGATCATCTTTACGGCGAAATCGCCGATCGCCCAGGAAATCCAGCGTGGTGCCTCCGTGGCGAAGACGCCGAGGATAGGGGCTGCTTCCAGAGCGAAGGGATCGTTCGGGCCGAGGAGGACGAAAAACGCGGCGAAGGACAACGAGAAGAACATCACCGTATCGAGCGCCGAGCCGATCAGCGAGCCGACCAGCGGGGCGCGCCACCAGGCCTGGCGGCGGAGGCGGTTGAAGACGGCGATATCGAGCAGCTGGCCGGCGAGATAGGCCGAGCCGGAAGCGATGGCGATGCGCGGCACCGAGGTGAAGAAGGAGAGCGTTACGCCGACGACGAAGCCGGCAAAGACGACCTTGCGGGCTGCCTGCGGGCCGAACTGGCGGTTGGTCAGATCGGTGATCAGGAAGGCGATCGGATAGGAGAAGGCGCCCCAGGTCAGGATGTCGGCAAGGTTGATGCCGGCGACTTCGGCGTTCAGCGGAAACTGGACGAGGAAGTTGGAGGCGACGACGACGAGCGTCATCAGCGCGACATAGGCGATGGTATAGCGGGTCTTCAGCATTTTTTTATCCTGGGTGATGCCACCAGTTGGAGGAGCAAACCGGCAAAGCAAAAGGCTTGTCCGGTATTATCCGTTCAAGCCTTTTGAAGCCGTATGAAAGAAGGGCAGAAGCTTACGCAGCAGCGGCTTCGGCGGTCTTCTTGGCGATCTGACGGCGCAGCAGGCGCGCGCGCATCGACAGTTCGTTCTCGCTAGCCTTCAGCAGGAAGGCATCGAGGCCGCCACGATGCTCGACGGAGCGAAGAGCGGCAGCCGAAACGCGAAGACGATAACGCTGGTTGAGAGCGTCGGAAATCAGCGTTACCTGGCACAGGTTCGGCAGGAACCGGCGCTTGGTCTTGTTGTTGGCATGGCTGACATTGTTACCAGTCAGGACGGCCTTGCCGGTCAATTCGCACACGCGGGACATGGAACACCTATTCTTGTTTTTCTCGGGCCATCGAATTGCCATTCCCGGCAAAGCCAGGCGCGCAATCCAACGGGCATGATTGGAAAGTTGCGGTTCTATAGTCAGACAGGCCGCGCGCGTCAAGCCAAACCTTGGCCTTTCCCGCAATTCTGTCAAAAAGCTGCTGTTTTCTTCCCTTCACGGCAGGAGTATAGAGCGCTCAGCAAGGGCCTGCCAGCGCGCAGCAAGACAAGGCTTTTTTCCATGGCTCATTCGGGCAGACGGATTTTCATTTCGGCCATCGCCGCACTTCTTGCCATACCGGCATCGGCGGCCGAAATCCAGCATCGGACGGAATACCGTGTGGCGCTTGCCGGCCTGCCGATCGCGCGCGCGGCGTTCCTGACGCAGATCGAGGACGATCACAGCTACAAGATCGCCGGCGACATCAATTCCTCCGGTCTTGCCGATCTCATCACGACGATTTCGGCGAAGACCAGCGTCACAGGTGTCGTACGCAATGACAGGCTGCAGGCGCTGAAGTACTCACTCTACTACAAGAGCGGCAAGAGGAAGGCCCGCGTCTACGAGGTCAGTTACCGCAACGGTAACATCATCTCGGCGACGACGACACCGATGCCGAAGCGTCCGAAGAACTGGATCGACGTCACGCCGCGCGACATGCGCTCGGTGCTCGATCCGATCTCCGGCCTGGTCTTCACCGGCGATACCAAGGTCTGCTCGCAGACGCTGCCGATCTTCGACGGCGAGACACGCATGGATCTGGTGCTGTCGCCAAAGGGCGACGAGGATTTTTCCACCAATGGCTTCAAGGGCAAGGCTGTTGTCTGCGGCGTGCGCTTCGTGCCGCGCTCGGGCTACAAGAAGGGCCGCAAGGACATCGACTATCTGAGCAAGAGCGACCGCATGGAAATCTGGTTTGCCAAGTCGGACGCGGCAAATGTATACGCTCCTGTCTATGTGCGCATTCCAACCGAATATGGAATGGTGACGATCACTGCCGTCAAATACGGCAGCAACAGCTGACGGGGCTTCTGTCTCCGTGAAGGGGGGACAGGTGAAGCTTCGCGCGACGTTGATCGGTTTTACGGCCATCCTGATGTGGTCGTTCCTGGCGCTGTTGACGGCTGCCTCCGGCAAGATGCCGCCGTTCCAACTTTCAACCATCTGCTTTGCGATCGGCAGCATTCCCGGCCTCGTCGTGCTTATCCTCAACCCCGCGCGGCTGGCGCTGCTGAAGCAGCCGGCCAAGGTCTGGGTGACAGGTATTTCAGGGCTTTTCGGGTATCATTTCCTCTACTTCACTGCGCTCCGGAACGCTCCGGCGGTGGAGGCGGGGCTGGTCGCCTATCTCTGGCCGCTGTTGATCGTCGTCGGTTCGGCGCTGCTGCCGGGCGAACGGCTGCGCTGGTATCACCTGGCGGGTGCGCTTGCCGGGCTTTGCGGCACCTTCCTGATCGTCGGCCGCAACGGCATCGATTTCGACGGCGCCTATGCCGTCGGTTACGGCGCGGCCTTTCTCAGCGCTTTCACGTGGTCCGGCTATTCGCTGCTGACGCGCCGTTTCGACGCCGTCTCCACGGATGTCGTCACCGGCTTCTGCCTTGCGACCTCCATGCTGTCGCTCTTCTGCCATCTCGGCCTGGAGACGACCGTCTGGCCGGAAACCGGCTTCGAATGGGTCGCCGTCATCGGGCTCGGCCTCTTTCCGGTCGGGGCGGCCTTCTATGTCTGGGATTACGGCGTCAAGAACGGCGACATCCAGATCCTCGGCGCGGCAAGTTACGCAGCACCGCTGCTTTCGACGCTTATTCTGGTGCTGTTCGGATTTGCCGAGCCGAGCTGGCGCATTGCCTTGGCTTGCCTGCTGGTGACCGGCGGGGCGGTGCTGGCTGCCCAGGAGATGTTTCGCCGTAAAATTCCGGCACAGTCCGCGGCCGCGGAATAGGCTTCAGCTGCCGGGCTTCCAATCGGGCGGCGCCATCTCGAAGCTTGAAAATTCGAAGCCGGGCGAGACGGTGCAGCCGACCAGGGTGAAATCGCCGAGAGTTTCGGCCGATTGCCACCAATTGGCGGGAATGATCGCCTGCGGCCGCTCGCCGGCAGGAAGATTCGTTCCGAGCGTCAGGGTCTCGCGTGCCGTTCCGTCTTCCGAGCGGTGCAGCGAGAGCGGCGCGCCGGCGTAATAATGCCAGACCTCGGCCGCATCGTGGACGCGATGCCAGTGCGAACGCTGTCCCCTGGTCAGCAGATAATAGATCGCGGTCGAGTGGCCGCGTTCTCCGCCCGCCGTATCGCGGAATGTCTGCACGTACCAGCCACCTTCGGGATGCGGCTGCATGCCGAGTTCGCGGATGATGTCCTCGGGCGACATCAGAAATTGTCCTTGCGCTTGCGGATCTCGGCAAAGACTTCCTCGTTCGTCTTGCCTTCCATCAGCAGATTGCGGCGGATCGCCGGGTCGGCGGCGCGCAAGAACGGGTTGGTTTCCTTTTCCAGCCCCAATGTCGTCGGGATGGTGAATTTGCCGTCGGCGCGCAAGGCTTCGATCTCGGCGGCGCGGCTCTTGAGGCGCTCATTGTCGGGATCGACGGTCAGCGCGAAACGGGCATTGGACAATGTGTATTCATGGCCGAAATAGACGGCGGTCTCATCGGGCAGAACGGCGAGCTTCTGCAGGGAATGCCACATGTCGGCAGCCGGGCGTTCGAACAGCCGGCCGCAGCCCAGCGCAAACAGCGTGTCGGCGGCAAAGAGCAGCTTATCGTCGACAAAATGATAGCAGATGTGGCCGGCGGTGTGGCCGGGCGTCTCGATGACGTTGACCGTGTGATCGCCGAAATGGAAGCTGTCGCCATCGGCCATCGTCCGATCGAGGCCGGGAATGGCGATGGCCTCGTTGATCGGGCCGATGATCTCGCAGCCGAATTGCTCCTTCAGCGCCAGATTGGCGGTGACGTGATCGGTGTGATGATGTGTGGTGAAGATATGGGTGATTTTCCAGCCGCGACGTGTCGCCGCTTCCAGGATCGGCGCCTCCTCCGGCGCATCGATCGCCGCGGTAAAACCTGTCTCCGGATCGTGCACGAGAACGCCGAAATTGTCGGTGCGGCAGAGAAAAACGTCTAATTCCAAAGGTTTCATCGTCCAATAATCCCTTATCCCAGGAGTCTCGCGGAAATGTAGAGGTTCCGGCCTTGAAGTCCAACCGCCCGCTGATAACATTTGTCGCAATGCACGCCGATATCGTCGACCTACGCCAATTCTATCACTCCGAGCTTGGACGTCTTGCCGAGCAGTCGATCGCCATGGCGCTGTCATCGCTCTGGGTGCGGCTGCCGCAGGAGCGTCTGGTCGGGCTCGGTTATGCCGTGCCCTTCCTCGACCGTTTCCAGGCCGATACCGAGCGCACCTTCGCTTTCATGCCGGCCGGGCAGGGCGCGGTGAACTGGCCGATGGGCTCGCTCTCGACGACGGCGCTGATTTTCGACGAGGAACTGCCGCTGCCGGATTCCTCGATCGACCGGGTGCTGATGGTGCATTCGCTGGAATTCGCCGAAAGCCCGCGCGAGACGCTGAAGGAGCTCTGGCGGGTGCTGGCGCCGGGCGGACGGCTGGTCATCGTCGTGCCGAACCGGCGCGGCGTCTGGGCGCGCATGGAGCATACGCCCTTCGGTTCGGGTCGGCCCTATTCCCGCGGTCAGTTAACAAATCTGCTGCGCGAGACGAACTTCACACCGGGCGCAACGGCTGAAGCGCTGTTCTTCCCGCCCTCGAAGCTCAGGACCATCCTGCGGCTTCGCCGCGCCTTCGAGCGGATCGGCCGAACATTGTGGCCGGCCTTCTCGGGCGTCATCATCGTCGAAGCGCAGAAGCGGCTCTATCAGGGATTGCCGGTGGCGGCGCGGGCCTCCCGCCGCGTCTTCGTGCCGGTTCTCGCCCCGCATGGCGTGCCGACCACACGCACTACAGCGCCGCGCGTCTTTTGAGACGCGCAAAGGACGCTGTAGCACTTTGAATTGCTGCATAATTTTATCCTTAAATCGATTCCGATTTTAAGGAATTATGCAGTAGATGACGTCGCTATCGGCGGTCTCCAACTGCTTGTGTCACGCCCATACCTCTCGACAACAATCGCATTCCGCTTTAATGCCACTTGGTGTTTTTCAGCCCGGATTTCCGGCAATTCCAAGGTCGAACCCATGAGCGTTGAGATGAGCAAGCCCGTTCCGCGTCCCGGTATTCTCGATATCGCAGCCTATGTGCCGGGCAAGGAACATGCGCCGGGTGTTGCCCGTGTCTACAAGCTTTCGTCCAACGAAACGCCGCTCGGCGCCAGCCCCAAGGCAATCGAGGCCTTCAAGACGGTTGCCGACAATCTGGGGCGTTATCCTGACGGGCAGGCGATCGAACTGCGCGAGGCAATCGCCGCCGTGCACGGTCTCAATCCGGCAAACATCCTCTGCGGCAACGGTTCCGATGAGCTGCTCGGCCTGCTCTGCCATGTCTATCTCGGCGCCGGCGACGAGGGCATCATCACCGAGCACGGTTTCCTCGTCTACAAGATCCAGATCCTGGGCGCGGGCGCCACGCCTGTCGTTGTCAAGGAGAAGGACTATACCGTCGATGTCGATGCGATCCTTGCCGCGGTGACGGAGAAGACGAAAATCGTCTTCATCGCCAATCCCGGCAATCCCACAGGCACCTATGTTTCCGTCAGCGAGATCCGCCGCCTGCAGGCTGGACTGCCGAAACATGTCGTCCTCGTGCTCGATGCTGCCTATGCCGAATATGTGCGCCGCAACGATTATGAAGCCGGCATAGAGGTCGTATCCTCCAATGCCAACGTGGTGATGACCCGCACCTTCTCGAAGGCCTATGGTCTCGCGGCGCTGCGCGTCGGCTGGATGTATGCGCCCGTTGAGATCGTCGACGCGTTGAACCGTGTGCGTGCGCCGTTCAACTTGAACGCGCCGGCAATCGCCGCCGCTGCCGCTGCCATCCGCGACCAGGCCTTCGTCCAGCAGACCGTCTCCTTCAACCAGATGTGGGTGGAGACGCTGACCCAGGCGCTCGAAGCGATCGGGCTGAAGGTGACGCCATCCGTCGCCAATTTCGTCCTCATCCATTTCCCCGAGATCGACGGCAAGCGGGCCGCGGATGCCGACGATTTGCTGACGAGCCGCGGCTACATCCTGCGCGCCGTGCGCGGCTATGGCTTCGCCAATGCGCTGCGCATGAGCATCGGTCCTGAGGAGGCCAACCGCGGCGTGATTGCCGCGCTCACCGAATTCATGGGACATCAGGCATGAGCGTGCAGTTCGATCGGATTGCGCTGATCGGCATCGGCCTGATCGGCTCTTCGCTTGCCTACGACATCAGACGGCTTGGTCTTGCAAGGGAGATCGTCGTCGCCACACGCAGCCCCGATACGCTGAAGCGCGCGGAAGAACTCGGCCTCGGCGACCGCTACACGACGTCTTCGCAGGATGCCGTCAAGGATGCTGATCTGGTGATCGTCTCGGTGCCGGTCGGCGCCTCGGAAAGTGTGGCGAAGGAGATCTCGGGAAGCCTGAAGCCCGGGGCTGTTGTCACCGATGTTGGCTCCACCAAGGCTTCTGTCATTGCGCAGATGCTGCCGCATATGCCTGATAATGTGCATTTCATCCCCGGCCATCCGCTGGCCGGCACCGAAAAATCCGGCCCGGATGCCGGCTTTCCCGGCCTCTTCGAAGGCCGCTGGTGCATCTTCACGCCGGTCGCCGGCACCGACGAGACGGCGCTGAAGCGGCTGCGCAGCTTCTGGGAAGCGCTGGGCTCGAAGGTCGACGAGATGGATGCGGAGCATCACGACAAGGTGCTCGCCATCGTCTCGCACCTGCCGCATATCATCGCCTACAATATCGTCGGCACAGCCGACGATCTGGAGACGGTGACGGAGTCTGAGGTCATCAAATATTCCGCCTCTGGCTTTCGTGATTTCACTCGCCTCGCTGCCTCCGACCCGACCATGTGGCGCGACGTCTGCCTGCACAACCGCGATGCGATCCTCGAAATGCTGGCGCGCTTCTCGGAGGATCTCGCCTATCTGCAGCGCGCCATCCGCTGGGGCGAGGGCGACAAGATCTTCGAACTCTTCACCCGCACGCGCGCCATCCGCCGTTCGATCGTCCAGGCCGGCCAGGATGTCGACGCGCCTGATTTCGGTCGTCATGCGCTGGACAAGAAATAGCCGCCGCGATGGTGGAGGTGGCACGTGCCGGCCGGGCGGATATTGACTGGCTGGTTCGCGAGGACGCCAGCTCCGGTGAGGCATGGGTATCGCGCTGCGTCGCGCTCGGCGAATATCTCCTTGCCTGGCAGGCCGGCGAGATCGTCGGCTTCCTGCGCTTCTCCCGCTTCTGGGGCAGGGTTCCCTATATGGAAATGATCCGCGTCCTGCCCGAGCATCGCCGGTCGGGCGTTGGAACGGCGCTTTTTCTCGCCTGGGAAGAAGCCATGCGCGGCGACGGCGCCCGCCTGCTGATGACGTCGAGCGAATGCGACGAAAGCCGACCTCAAGACTGGCATTGCCGCAACGGATTTTGCGAAACCGGCGCGATCGAGCTGCCCGGCGTGCAATCGGTGCCGGAAGTCTTCTTCATCAAGCGAATAGCCTGAAGCGCATCGCGTCGAACCGGAATCATGCGACGCGCTTCAGGCTTTTTCCTATTTCCTATGCATCCCCGTTATCCCAAAACCGCTGGACACTTTTGGGCGAGATGCATCAGATCGGCGGAATCCGGCCGAGCGGGATAAAACCACTGACGGTGGCATTGCCACGATCGACGACGAGATCGACAGAGACCTTGTCGCCGCCGCCGGCGAGCGCCTTCAAGAGCTTCGTTGCCGTGTTGACGGTCGAGGTGATATCCGGAAAGGCCTGTTTCAGGCTGTCGCCCCAGGGGCCGAGCTGTTCGATCTCCAGTTTGAATTTTCCCGAGAGGAAGCCCTGTTCGTCGAAGGAGAAGGGGCCGGTGAGCGTCATCACCTTGCCATCGCCGATGTCGGCGACGATGCGGCGCAGTTCACCGGTGGCGCCATTGAGGCCGCTTCGGTCGCTGCCGTCGATCAGGCCGGCCTTGCCGGCGACGGTCAGATCGATGCTGGCAGACATTTTCGGAAAGATCTGCGGCCAGTCCTTGATCGCCGTGTTGGCATCCTGCACGGAGATCGCGCCATCGAGATCGGCGCCGTTCTGGCGCAGATGGATTTCGGTGCGGGCGGCATCGAAGCTGATGGCCTGACCGGTGTAGGAGGAGACGGCCATCGCCTTCAGACCCTCGATGACGGTCGAGCTGCGGTCGACGCCCTGCAGCCTGGTTGCAAGACTCGCCTGCAGGTTCGTCCATTGGGCCGAGATCGAAAGCCCGTTGCCGGTGCGGATTTCGGCCGGCGAATCGAGTTCCCAGACGATATTGCCGGGCGCATAGACCTGTGCTGCCGAGCGCAACGCGCCGAAGGTGGCGGAGACGCCGTTGACATTGTCGTCGACGTCGATCTTGGAGCAGAACAGGCCGATACGGAAGGGATAGCCGCGGAATTCGATATCGGAGCATTCGCCGCTGACGCCTGCCTGATCGCGCGGCGCGATCGCCTTCAGCACCGTGGTCTTCAATGCTGACGCCGCATAGAACCAGCCGCCGGTATAAAGCGCGATCACCAGGAGGACGCCTCCACCCAGCAACCAGAATTTCTTACCGCTGCCGGATTGGCTGCTGCCGGATTGGCTTGACGCTGCCATGATGTTCTCCAATGGTGAATCGCAAATGTGATTCCCGGTCTGGCGTGCGATATGGACGAATTTTGGGTGTTTGGCTACGGTTCGCTGATGTGGAATCCGGGCTTCGAGTTCATGGAGCGGGCAGAGGCCCTGGTCTACGGCTACCGGCGTTCGCTCTGTGTCCGCTCCTTTGTCCATCGCGGCACCCGCGACAATCCGGGCCTGGTTCTCGGCCTCGACAGGGGGGGCGCCTGCCGCGGCATGGCTTTCCGCATTTCGCCTGAAAAATGGGATGAGGTGATCGATTATCTTCGCGCCCGCGAGCTGGTCACCAATGTCTACCTGGAACGCCGGGTGCGGCTGCAGCTTGCCGGCCGGCGCCGAGTGGAAGCGGTCGCCTACATCATCGATCGTGATCATGAGCAATATGCCGGCGCGCTGGATGCGGTTGCGGCGGCACGGGTGGTGAACGAAGCAGAAGGCCAGTCAGGTCCGAATGATGCCTATGTCTTCAATACGCTGACGCATCTGAAAGAGATGGGCATTCGCGACCATTGGCTGGAGCAGGTCGTCAACGAAGTGGAGCGGCTGCGCGCCGTCTGCATAACTCCTTAAATCGGTATCGATTTAAGGAGTTATGCAGCCATTCAAAGTGCTGCAGGATCCTTTGCGGCTCTCGAAGAGACGCGTGGCGCTGCAATCTCAGGCCGTCGCAGCGTTCAATTTTCGCAGCTCCGCCAGCCTTTCTATCGCCGTCGGCGGGAGCGGCAGATGCGGATTTCGCTCGACGGTTTCGAGCAGAAGCTCGTCGCTTGCCCGCTCCGATACCTCGATCAAATGGGCGAAGAAGGCGTCCGGATCCATTCCCGGCATGATCGGCGGCAGGATTCTCACTTTGAAATGACCGGGATAACGACGAATGCTCCGCCTCGGCCAGAAGAGACCGGGATGCATGGCGACCGGCACGACGGGGAGGTTAAGGTCGCGGTACATGCGGGCGATGCCGTATTTATAGACCGGCTCCGCGCCCGGCGCGCGGCGGGTCCCCTCGGGATAGATGATGAGCTGGCGGCCGGTCGAAAGCTCTTCCTTCGTGCGTTTCAGCACTTCCACCATCACCTTGCCGCGAGCGCCGCGATCGACCGGGATCATACGCTGCTTCTTCGCATACCAGCCGAAGAGGGGAATCCACATCAGTTCGCGCTTCAGGATATAGACCGGATCCTTCAACCAGGGCAGCAGCGCGTAGGTATCCCAGAAAGACTGGTGCTTCGGCGCCAGGATGTAACTGCCATCCGGCAGGTTCTCCAGGCCCTCGATCTCGAAGGTGGTGCCGACGATCACTCGCATCAGCCAGTGGTTGGAGCGCGCCCAGTTCTTCGGGATCGCATAGGCGATCTTGCGCGGCACCACGAAATAGTAGGGTGAGAGCACGATCATCCGGATGATGAGGTTGGCATAGAAGATCGTGTTGAAGAGAACGGAACGCAGGGCGATCATGAAACTTTCCCGAGGCATGCTCACGCGACCGGCCTACACGATATTGCCGGTCATAAAAAGCATTTGATGACGCCCTGATGTAAAAGCCTAGAGCAATTCCAGCAAAAGTGCGCAGCGGTTTTACGTCCGGAATTGCGCAAACGCAAAAGATTGCGCATGACCCCGAAAATCGGAATCGATTTTCCGAAAGGATTATGCGCAACTTTTAAATCGATGGAGCGTCCTATCCGACGCGCGGCTCTATTGCTGACCGGACGCATTTGCCGAGCGCAGCCCGGTGTGGCGGCCGAAGCCGGTGATGTTGCGGGCGCCCGCCAGCAGCACTTTCGCATATTCGGCAAGCATGACGCGCATCGCATTCGGGTCGGTGAACCAGTTGCTGCTCTTCAAATCCGAATTGACCACGGGATAAGCGATGAACTCGATGTCGGGATCGACATAGGAGAGTTCGGCGAGGCTTCGCGGCATGTGGTAATTGTTGGTGACGATCAGAACGCTCCGGTATCCCTTGGCGTGGATCCAGTTCGAAGCTTCCTCGGCATTGCCGATCGTGTCGATCGCATCGTAGCCGATATCGACACAGCAGGAGAAGAGATCGGCCGAGCCTTGCGTCATCTTGCGGATCTGTGCCGGTGTCGTCGTCGGGTGGACGCCGGAAATGAGCAAGCGTTTGCCGGCACCCTTCTGCAACAGCTCCACCGCCTGGTCGATGCGCTGGTAGCCACCCGTCAGTACCACAATCGCATCCGCCTTCGGCTCGGCCGGCGGCCGGAGCGTCGTCACCGAATCAGCAAAACGCAGAAAACCGCCGAACACCAGGGCGATTGCCAGCAGGCAGGCAAAGCCGCCCCAGCGCAGCAGGCGGCGGATCGGCCCGCGCCGCGGCGGCAGACCCACCGGGCGATCAAGCTCCGGGCCCTGATGAATCGGGTTGGGTGTCGTATGTCCCATGGTCATGAATCGTGATTATACGCTGATTGCGGCGCAGAACAGACGCTTTCATGGCAAAACGGCCCGGTCACGATCAACTTCCGATGCCGTCGGTGCGTGTCGGGTCCGAGCGTAGTGTATCGATCTCGTAGATCGTCCGCATGACGGTCAGCCGCGCGGTGAAGGTGGTGAGGAGCGCGATGACAATCATCGTTGCGAAGATGCCGGCATAACCGAGCACGCCGACGGAGAAGGTGCCGAAAAGCGCGGTCGCCTGGTCCGTTTCCGGGGTGGCGAGGGTGCGGCTCTGCCAGAAACCGGCGGTGGCGAAGAAGAGAGCGGCAAGCGCGCTGCCGATCGCCGAGCCCTTCAGGCTGATCTTCAGAAAATGCTTCTGGAATTCGGTGGCGACGAAGGAGCTTTCGGCGCCGACGAAATGCAGCACTTCAACGACGTGACGATTGCCCGACAACGCGCCGCGCGTAGCGAAGACGACGGTAAGCACCATCGCCGTGAAAACCAGGAGCAGGATGCCGGTGCCGATCATCACAGTCGTGTGCGCCATGGACACCAGCCGGTCGACCCAGGTGCGGTGATCGTCGAGGCTGGCCTGCGGGATACTGTCCTTGAGCAGCGCTCGCATCGAATCGAAATCCGGCGGATTGCTCTCGTCGATGGTAATGATGACGAGACGGGGAACGGGCAGATCCTTGAGATCGAGACCGGGGCCGAGCCAGGGTTCGAGCAGGCGAGCGGTCGCCGCCTCGTCGACGATCTGGCCGCTCTTGGTGCCGACGAAGGTCAGCGCCAGGTCGCGCGCCTGGGTCAGCGCCTTCTCCATGTCGAGATTGTCGTCCGGCTTGATCTGAATGGTGATCTCGCGGGAGATCTGGCTCTCCCAACTTGCCGCCGTCGAGCGCACCATGCTGACGCCGCCGAGCGTCAGGCAGGCGAGAAAGGCCATGATTGATATCACCACCATCAACGCACTGCCCTGGATGTTGGAAGGCGGCAGGATCGGCGCCGTCGGACGCACGCGCAGTTCCGGCCGCTTCTGCTGGATCTTGGCCGACGCCTTCTCGGGGTTTCTGGACGGGGGCTCAGTCATAGATATCGAGATGCCCCTCTGAGAGGATCATGCGGCGGGCTTCCACCTGTTCCATCAGCGCCAGGTCATGGGTGGCGATCACGACCGCCGTGCCGAGGCGGTTCAGCTCGAGGAAAAGATTGAGCAGGCGCTTGGCCATCGGCGGATCGACATTGCCTGTGGGTTCGTCGGCCAGCAGCACTTCCGGCCGGTCCATCAGCGCCCGGGCGATTGCGGCGCGCTGCTTCTCGCCGCCGGAGAGCACGGGCGGCAACACATTGATGCGTTCGCCAAGGCCGACCCATTTCAACAGTTCCAGGACATCGGTCTTGTAGGAGCTCTCATCCTTGCCACGTACCCGTAAGGGCAAAGCGACATTCTCATAGGTTGTGAGATGGTCGAGGAGGCGGAAATCCTGGAAGACAATGCCGACGCGGCGGCGCAGAAGCGGCAGTTCGGGGCGGGGGATTTCGGAAATATCGCGCCCGAACATGCGGATCAGGCCGCGTGTCGGCTGCAGCGACATGAAAAGCATCCGCAGCAGCGACGTTTTGCCGGCGCCCGATGGGCCGGTCAGGAACTGAAAGGATTTCTTCGGAATGTCGAAGGTCAGGTCCCGGAGGATTTCCGGGCCCATGCCATAGCGCAAACCGACATTCTCGAAGTGGATCAACGGGCAGCTCAGTCTGTTGTGGGTTTCACCGCACGACTTGTTAACCAACACCGTTAACAGCCGGTAAATTTTGCTGGAAAGACGCCCGTTTGATGGCGATCTTTGCGAAGCATTAACCATTAAAATTTACGACTGAGCAGGATTCGTTTCAATGCCAGATTTCTCCTGGCAACGAAACCATGTGGACATCTGCGAGGCAGCCACCATGGAAGCATCCTCCTTCAGTCGCCGGACGCCGGGCCAGGCCTATGATTTCCTGCCGCCGGAACCCGCCAACCGCCAGTACCGCTCGGCGCGACCTGCCGATATCTCCGACGCCGAATTCGTTACCCTCGGCAAAGTGCGGCCCAGGGAATTCAATGCAAGGAGTTATAACGACAACCGCAAGCGCATGGCTGCCGCACAGGCCGCACAGCCGGCGCTGATGCCGGCGATGGCTGCTTCCGTTCTGAGGACAGTGGAATCCTGGCTGCAGCGCGCGTCGATGCGGAGCTTCGCAGCGCTGGTGTTCGCGCTCGTCGTGCTCGTCTTCGGGCTTGCAGGTGGTTTTTCCGGCCTTTCCGCTGAGCGAGCCACTTCCGGAGCGCCGCTGCATTTCACCCATGTCACGGTGACGCCGCGTGATGCGAACGGCATGCGCGTTCTCGTCATCAACGGCATCATCGAAAATGAGAGTGGCACGACGCAGACGGTGCATCCGATCCGTGCCGATCTCGTGACCGACGAGCGGCTGACCGCAAGCATCGTCATCAACCCGCCGGCGGATGTGATCTATAGCGGCCAGAGCCGGGGCTTCTCGGCTCGCGTCCAGCATGCCGGCGGAAAAATGCCGGAGGTCCGGCTTTCCTTCCTGCCATAGATGTAACAGGACATGGAATGGCCGACTTTCCCGCCACAGGTCGCGCCAATCGCGTTAATTTCATAGCCGATGAGGCTGTTTCAGGCTCGCATATGTGCTAACGGCTTACCCTTCTTTTCATGGAGCAAGCCCTTATGCCTGTCGTGCGCGGAAAAAACATCGAGCCGCTCTTCACCGCCGAGCAGATCGCCGAGCGCAATCATTCGATGGCGCGGGAGATCGCCAATGGCCCGACCAAGGACCTGCTCGTCATCGCCGTGCTGAAGGGCTCCTTCATCTTCGCCGCCGACCTGATCCGCGCCCTGCATGATAGCGGGCTTGCCCCGGAGGTCGAGTTCATCACCCTGTCGAGTTACGGCATCGGCACGGTTTCGCAGGGCGTGCGCATCGTCAAGGATATCGACAGCGACGTCCATGGCCGCGACGTTCTGCTGATCGACGATATCCTCGAATCCGGCCGAACGCTGCTCTTTGCCAAGGAACTGCTCTTCGAGCGTGGCGCGCGCAACGTCACGATCGCCGTGCTGCTCGACAAGCGCGTCAAGCGCAAGGAAAAGCTGGAGGCTGACTATGTCGGCTTCGAATGCCCCGACTATTTTGTTGTGGGCTACGGCATGGATGTCGCCTATGCCTTTCGCGAACTGCCCTTCGTCGGCGTGGTTACCGGGGACGCCTGAACGGTTGCCTTCAAGACGGGTTGTTAACCATCTCGTCCATCGCTTCGTCATCTTTACCGATCGAAAAGGAAAGTCTGGTGATTTCCGTCGCGGGGCAGATACGGAGCGATGCACATATGGCAAGAATTCTGATTACGGAAGACGAGGACTCCCTGCGGTCCTTCGTAGCCCGGGCCCTTAGGCTTGATGGCCACGAGACCGATGAGGCGGCCGATGGGGCCGAGGGCTTGGAGAAGCTCAAAGACGGGGTCTACGATCTACTGCTTTCAGATATCCGCATGCCCGTGATGGACGGCATTGAACTCGCCCATCAGGCAAAAGACGCTTTTCCTGGCTTGAAAATCCTGCTGATGACCGGCTATGCCGAACAGCGCGAACGGGCCGACGATCTTGCCGAAAAGATCATCGACGTCGTCGCCAAGCCATTCGCGCTTCCCGATATCCGCAAGGCAGTCGCCCGAGCGCTTGTCGCTTAGAGCCAGGATGCTGAAAAGCGTGATTTCGGGCGAAATCATGCTCCATTTCTTTGATTGAGATCACGATTCAGATTCTAAAGCGCGTCGCGATCTTTCAGATTCGCGCCTTGCGCTTTAGGTCTTTGTTTTTACGCAAGTCGTTATCGCAAAACCGCTGCACACTTTTGCGCGACATGCTTTAGGCCGGTTCGGCCTGGAATGATCTTGTTCTAACGCGCCTGCTGTCCATCGCGTTGCGGTGCTACTGGATGTCCAGCAGCCGCTCGAGATAGCGCCGTTCCATTTCCTGCGGCGGATTGTTGCCGAGCTTTTCCCGGATCGCGTCAAGGATTTCTCGCGCCCGCTGAACGTCGATTTCGTCGGGCACCTTCACGCTGTTGTCGCCGAAATCCGGCCCTTGGGGCCGGCGTGGCCGGCCGAGTGGGTCGCGGCCGTTCTGGTCGCCCTGGCCAACCTGGCCGTTCGGACCTTGACCCTGTTGGCCCTGCTGCGCCTGCATCATTTGGTTCATCATGTCGCGGGCGCCCTGGCGAAGCGCTTCCAGCGCGCGGCCCTGGCCCTCGACGGCCGGTTGGCCGCGGCCCTGGCCGAGTTCACGGCCGGCGCCTTCCATTTCACGCTGCGCCTGGCCAAAGCCCGGGCCAGGCTTCATGCCCATCTCGCCGAGACTCTTCTGCAATTCGCCGAGCTGCTTGCCGAGCGCATCCTGCTGGGCGCGCAGCTGTTTTAGCGCCTCGCGCAGCTGCTCGGCCGTCATCTGGTCGGAGGGCTGCTGGCCTTCCTTGCCTTGCTGGCCCTGCTGCTGATCCTGAGGCTCGCCGTTCTCTCCGGGGTTCATCTCGTCGAGCAGCGGATCGTTCTCGCCCATATCAGACTCACCGCGCTGCATGCGGTCCCTGAGCTGCTGGTCGAGCCGGAAGGTCTGTTCCATCAGCTTCTGTTGGTCGCGCAGGATCTCGCCGAGCTTGTCGATCTGCTTGCGGGCCTCGCTGTTTTCCTGACTCTGCTGGCCGCGCTGTGGACGGCCCGCCTGCAGGTTGTTCATCATCCGCTGCAATTCCGACAGCATCTGCTGGGCGGCGTCACGATTGCCGGAGCGGGCGAGATTCTCGATCTGGTCCATCATCCGTTCCAGATCCTGCTGACGCAGGATATTCTGCGCGTTCTGGTTCGGCTGCATCGGCGCGTTCTGCATGCGTTCGGCGAGCTCGGTCATATAGTCCTGCATCGCCTTGCGCAGTTCGTCCATCAGCTTCTTGATCTCCGCGTCCGGAGCGTTGCGATCCAACGCGTCGGCAAGGTTCTGCTGGGCCTCACGCAGCTTGCGCTCAGCCAGCGAAAGATCGCCGTCCTCCATGCCGAGGGCGATCTCCCACAGATACTGGGCCGTATCCTTCAGCGCATCTTCGCCCCTTGCGAGCTTCATGCGCGCCAGGGCGGATTCCAAGAGCAGGTAGTTGGTGAGCTTGGGGATCGTCTCCTCGGGGCGGATGGTCAACGCCTCGTTCAGCGCGATCGCCTGCGGCATCTTGCGCGTGTCGAGCGCGAAAACCTGCCGCTCTTCGGCGACGGCCGCGGCAAGCGGCTCGTTGAAGGGCCGCGACGGCAGCGCCATCTCATACGGCGGACTGCGGCCGGTCTGGCCGGCGGCATCCTTGGCGACGAGCGTGATGCGCACGCGCTTGCCGGCAAGCGGATGTTCGGTCAGGTTCCGGCTGGTCACACCCTTGGCGTCGCGGGCGTTGCGGCGGGGAATATCCAACCGGTATTCCGGCAGCGGATAGAGCGGCGTTGCCGTCGGATCGGTTTCGACGGGAACGATCTCCGCATGCGCCTCCTGGACCCCGTAATCGTCCTTGACCGTGAAGGCGATTTCAAGCGCGCCGTTGACGCTGCGCTTCGGCAGGCCGTCGAAGGCAATTTCTGGCGCCTTGTCGGGGAGCACCTCGAAGCTCCAGCGCCGGCCGTTGACCTCAAGTGCACCGTTCTCCTGGAGCTTCATCATATGCGTCTGCGCGACGAGAGCCTGGCTGGCAGGTGCCGCCGTCTGCTGCGGTTTGGTATCCGCCTGTACTGATATATCCTGCGCCTCGCCGTTCGCCTTGCGGAACACGACTTTTTCAGCCGTCTTTCCGCCGCTGACCCGTACGGTAAGGCCCGAAAACTGCGGAATGCCGATCGGCGCCTGCTCGCTGCCGTCAGCCGTCAGATAGATCGGGGCGCGGCCGGTATAGGAAGGCGGCGTCACCCAGGCGTCGATGCGCACCGCCGGATCGCTGACCACCTGCTCGGGTGCTGCCTGCAACGCGTCGCGGATCGAGCCGCCGTTGATCGACAGCGAATAACCGAAGGCCGTGACGAGTAGCAGCGCCGGGACGGCGCGCAGCGCAAAACGGTCATGCGCGGCGATATCAGGCCGCGGCAGTCCGGCATCGAGTGCTGCGATCTTTTCGGCCATGCGCGTCTGGTGCTCGCGCCAGAGAGCTCGGCCAAAGGGCGTATCAAAGGCCGGCTCGTCTTCCTGGACGGTGACCGGCTGGTGCGGCAGGCCGTTGCGCTCCTCCAGCATGCGGTCGGCTTCCGCGATCCTCGGCCAGCGCAGGGTGCGGAAGGGGAGGAGCGAGACGAGAAAAGCGCCAGCAAAGGCGATGAGCAGCAGGATGCGCAGCCAGTCTGGCACGCTGCGGAAGAGACCGAACCAGGAGGCGGAGAGATAAAAGGCGATGACGGATAGTACCGGCATCAGAGGCGGCAGCAGCTGCTCGAAAAAGAGCACGATGCGCGCCAGCAGGCGTTTCGTCGTCACCAGCCGGGCAAGCGAGGGCCGGAACGCAAATGCACCTTTCTTCTGCCTCGAGGGGCTTCTCATCGGTCCGGTCTCCGCGATCTGGCGTTCTGGAACAGAGGGCGCTTCCGGCGATTGCAGGGCAATACGCTCATGAACGAAAGGATAACACTCTTTGTGGCGAAGGCGAGGGCGAGCGGCCAGTAATACTGGCTTTTCACGGTTATTCGCCAAAAAGTGATGCGACTTAAAGCGCGTTGCGATCTTTCGGATTGCTTCGCGCGCTTTAGGTCTTTGTTTTACCCATGTCGTTATCGGAAAACCGCCGCGCACTTTTGCGCGACATGCTTCAGTCGAGCCAGGCCGGAACGGAATCGAGGCTGATCAGTTCGGCATAGGTTCTGCGCGGTCGAATCGTATGGAAATCGCTGCCCCTGACCAGAACTTCGGGCACCAGCAGGCGGCTGTTATAAGTGCCGGCCTGGACCGCACCGTAGGCGCCGGCAGTGCTGACGGCCATCAGGTCGCCGGGCTTCGGCATCGCCATCTCGCGGTCGAGCGCCAGATAATCGCCGGTCTCGCAAACGGGGCCGACCACGTCGGCGCGGATGCGGGGGGCGTTGGCCGCCGAAATCGTTACCGGCCGGATCTCGTGATAGGCCTCGTAGAGCGTCGGGCGGATGAGATCGTTCATCGCGCCGTCGACGATGACAAAGGTCTTTTCGCCGCCATCCTTCACATAGAGGACCTCGGTCACGAGGATGCCGGCATTGCCGACGATCAGGCGGCCGGGCTCGGTGATGATCTTGCAGTTTAGACCGCGCAGCTGGTTCTTGACGATTGCCGCATAGGCGTCCGGCAGCGGCGGCGGATTGTTGTCGTCCTTGTAGGGGATGCCGAGGCCGCCGCCGATATCGACGTGGTGGATGGTGTGGCCGTCGGCGCGGAGCGTCGCGACAAGGTCGTGCAACAGCTTGAAGGCGTCGTCGAAGGGCTGGAGCTCCGTGATCTGGCTGCCGATATGCATGTCGATGCCGGTAACCTCGATGCCCGGCAGCTTGGCGGCATAGGCATAGATGGCGCGGGCGCGCTCCCAGGAGATGCCGAACTTGTTTTCCTTCTTGCCGGTCGAGATCTTGGAATGCGTCTTCGCATCGACATCCGGGTTGATGCGGAAGGAGACCGGCGCTTTCTTGCCCGCGCTGACGGCGCGCTGATTGAGGATCTCGAGCTCGGGCTCGGATTCGACGTTGAAGCAGTAGATGCCGGCCTCAAGCGCAAAATCCATCTCGGACGGCGTCTTGCCGACACCTGAGAACATGATGCGGCTCGCCGGAATATCGGCGGCAAGCGCGCGGCGCAGCTCGCCTTCCGAGACGACATCGATGCCGGCGCCGAGGCGGCCCAGCGTCTTCAGCACCGCCTGGTTCGAATTCGCCTTCATCGCATAACAGACCATGGAGTCCATGTCGGCGAAGGCTTCCGAAAAGACGCGGTAGTGGCGTTCCAGCGTCGCGGTGGAATAGACGTAGAAAGGTGTGCCGACCGCCTTGGCGATCTCGGGAACGGGAACGTTCTCGGCATGAAGGACGCCGTCACGGTACTCGAAATGGTTCACGGGCTTATGCCTTAAAGAAGGGGATCGAGAAGGAAGGGCTTGTCGACAGTTCCCGGCTGTTTCGTCGGCTTGGAAACGTCGCCTTCCTTGGTTGCCGCAGCACTCGGCGGATCGAGGTCGCCCTTGCGCCCGCATCCGGCAACGGCAAGGCCGATGACGGCGAGAACCGCCGTCAGGCGGATGAGATGCGGCAAGCTGTTCATGGATATCCTCTTCTGCGGCATGTGCTGGCATCATTCATATCGAATGATGGACATCTTCATAGCGAAGTTTGTCCGCCTTGTGCACCCTGATTGTTGGACGGTCTTTCCGCCTGCAGGAAGGCGCCACGCCTGATATCTCTTAGTTGCGGGCGCGCCAGAAGGCGATCTGCCTGCGCACTTCGGACGGCGCCGTGCCGCCGAAGCTCTTGCGGCTGGCGACCGAGGCCTCGACGGTCAGCACGTCGTAGACCTTGTCGGTGATGTCGGGGTGAATCGCCTGCAGATCGGAAAGCGGAAGTTCGGCAAGGTCGCAGCCCTTGCTTTCGGCGAGTGCTACGGCGCGGCCGGTCACGTGATGGGCATCGCGGAAGGGGAGGCCGGCTTCACGCACCAGCCAGTCGGCAAGATCGGTCGCCGTCGAATAGCCGGAGCCGGCCGCCGCCTTCATGCGCGCGGTGTTGATGGTCATGTCGCGCACCATGCCGGTCATGGCAGCGATTGCCAGTTCCAGGCTCTCGGCTGCGTCGAAGACCTGTTCCTTGTCTTCCTGCATGTCCTTGGAATAGGCGAGCGGCAGACCCTTCATGATCGTCAACAGCGCCATCAGCGAGCCGTTGATGCGGCCGGTCTTGGCGCGCACCAGTTCAGCGGCATCCGGATTCTTCTTCTGCGGCATGATCGACGAGCCGGTCGAGAAGGCGTCGGAGAGACGCACGAATCCGAATTGCGGGGTCGACCAAATGACGATCTCTTCTGCCAGACGCGACAGGTGCATGCCCGCAATCGCCGCGATCGACAGGAATTCGATGGCGAAATCGCGGTCGGAGACCGTATCGATGGAGTTGCGGGTCGGCTCGCGGAAACCGAGCGCCTTGGCTGTCATGTGGCGGTCGATCGGATAGCCGGTGCCGGCAAGGGCTGCGGCGCCGATGGGGCTTTCATCCAGATGCTCGATGGCGTGGCGCACGCGCGAGCGATCGCGGCCGAACATTTCGACATAGGCCATGCAGTGATGGCCGAAGGTAACGGGCTGGGCGGTCTGCAGATGGGTGAAGCCCGGCATGACGCTTTCGGCATGTTCTTCGGCGCGGTCGAGGAAGGCCGCGATCAGGCCGGTCAGCATCTGCTCGGTCTTCTGCAGCTCTTCCTTCACCCAGAGGCGGAAGTCGAGCGCCACCTGATCATTGCGCGAGCGGGCGGTGTGCAGGCGGCCGGCGGCCGGTCCGATCAGCGTCGCCAGGCGTGCCTCGACATTCATGTGGATGTCTTCGAGCTGACGCGAGAATTCGAAATTGCCGCTTTCGATTTCTGACAGGATCGTGTTTAGCCCGTGAACGATCTTGTCCTTATCGTCTGATGAAATGATCGCCTGATGGGCAAGCATGGTCGCGTGGGCGATCGAACCGCGGATGTCCTGGGCGAATAGCTTCTTGTCGAAACCGATCGAGGCATTTATCTCCTCCATGATCGCGTCCGGGCCGGAGGCGAAGCGCCCACCCCACATCTGGTTGGAGGATTTGGTGTCCGTGTTGTTCTCGGCCATGGAAGATGCCCGTCCTGGAGAATGAAATGACGACGAAAAAACCCTTCGGCCTGCCGTCCGGAAAATTGATCGCAATCGCCGCCGTCGCAGGTGTCGTTGCAGGTGCGGCAGCGGTATACGTGAATGAGAAGGGGATTGGCAATGGGATCGGCAGCAGCGCTTCGGCCGAATGCTCGCTGGCGAAGGAGCGTGCTGCCAATCTGGCACCGCTCATGAAGGGGCAGGTGGCCGCCATGGTTGCCGCCACCGAGCCGCGCAAGCTGACGGCGGTTTCCTTCAACGGGCCGGATGGCAAGCCGCTGACGCTCGATCATTTCGCCGGCAAGACCGTGCTTCTCAATCTCTGGGCCACCTGGTGCGTGCCCTGCCGCGAGGAAATGCCGGCGCTGAACGCACTCGAAAAGGAGATGGGTAGCGACAGGTTCCAGGTCGTGCCTGTCAATATCGACACCGGCGACGATGAGAAGCCGAAGACGTTCCTGACTGAAACCGGCGTCGATGCTCTGCAGCTCTACCGCGACAATACGATCGGCGTGTTCAACAGCCTGAAGAAGGAAGGCCTTGCCTTCGGCCTTCCGGTGACGCTGCTGCTCAACGACAAAGGCTGCCTGATCTCCGCCATGAACGGCCCGGCCGCGTGGGATAGCGAAGACGCGAAGGCGCTAATCAAGGGTGCGATCGGGTCGTAACGACGTTGATCAGGAGTCCCCATCTCCTCTCATGAGAAAGACGCCGGCGATTCCGATAAGGACGCAGCATTGCAGCAGGAACATGGGTGTTTCGGTCGACATGGCGTTTCCTCCCGTTCCCGGCAAGGAAAGCATTTAGCGGGCGCTCGGTCTATTCGCCCTTTCAGGTGATGGCCGCTTACCGCGTCGGGACCGGCACTTCGCCACGATAGTCATAGAAGCCGCGGCCGGACTTGCGTCCGAGCCAGCCGGCTTCGACATATTTTACCAGCAGCGGGCAGGGACGATATTTCGAATCCGCCAGGCCGTCATGCAGCACCTGCATGATCGAGAGGCAGGTGTCGAGGCCGATGAAATCGGCAAGCTGCAGCGGTCCCATCGGGTGGTTGGCGCCGAGCTTCATCGCCGTATCGATGGCGTCGACCGTGCCGACGCCTTCATAGAGCGTGTAGATCGCTTCGTTGATCATCGGCAGCAGGATGCGGTTGACAATGAAGGCAGGGAAATCCTCGGCGACGGTGATGGTCTTTTCCAGAGTGCCGACGAATTCCTTGGCGGCGGAAAAGGTCTTCTCGTCGGTCGCGATGCCGCGCACCAGTTCGACCAGCTTCATCACCGGCACCGGGTTCATGAAATGTATGCCCATGAAGCGCTCGGGGCGGTCGGTGGCGGCAGCAAGCCGGGTGATAGAAAGGGAAGAGGTGTTGGTGGCAAGCAGTGCTTCCGGCTTCAGGACCGGACAGACCTGCGTATAGATCTTGCGCTTGACCGTTTCATCCTCGGTGGCGGCCTCGATGACGAGATCGGAGGGGGCGAGATCATTGACATCGGACGAGCCTGTGATGAGCGACAAGGTCGACTTGCGCTCCTCTTCGGTCATCTTGCCGTTCGTCACCAGGCGGGCCAGGTTGCCGTTGATGGTGGCAAGGCCAGATTCGATGCGGTCCTGCGAGAGATCGTAGATGTGAACCCTGTAACCTGCGGCGGCCGAAACATGCGCGATGCCGCAGCCCATCTGACCGGCACCGATAATACCAATATTCTTCAACACCGCATTCATCTCCAAACCCCCGCACGGCATTCGCCCCCGCGCCGCCGCATTTTTCTAGCAATACTGCCGGACGAAGGATCGCCCGGCAGCAGTAGTAGCCCGATAAAAGATAATTTTCCAGTCATTCGCAAGTGCGAAAGAAAAGCATTTGGCGCGGTCAGAGCGCCTTTTGCAATTCCGGCAGGGCGTCGAAGAGATCGGCGACCAATCCGTAGTCGGCGACCTGGAAGATCGGCGCCTCCTCGTCCTTGTTGATGGCGACGATGACCTTCGAATCCTTCATGCCGGCCAGATGTTGGATGGCGCCCGAAATGCCGCAGGCAATATAGAGCTGCGGCGCCACCACCTTGCCGGTCTGGCCGACCTGCCAGTCGTTCGGCGCATAACCGGCATCGACAGCCGCACGGGATGCGCCGACGGCAGCACCCAGCTTGTCGGCGAGCGGCAGGATGACCTCCCTGAACTTCTCGGCAGAACCCAGCGCCCGGCCGCCGGAGATGATGATCTTCGCAGACGTCAGTTCCGGACGGTCGGAGGCCGACAGCGCGTCCCTGACGAAGGTCGACAGCCCCGGATCGGAAACCGCCGGGATCGCCTCGACGGTGGCCGAACCACCTTCCGGCGAAGAGGCAAAGGATGCGGTGCGCACGGTGATCACCTTTTTGGCATCGGTCGCCTGCACCGTCTGGATGGCATTGCCGGCATAGATCGGTCGCTTGAAGGTGTCAGCAGAGATCACCTCGACGATCTCCGAGACCTGGGCGACGTCGAGCAGGGCTGCCACCCGCGGCAGCACGTTCTTGCCGACCGAGGTGGCGGCCGAGA
>NZ_JBFTZZ010000019.1:0-113429 GCF_056406515.1 Rhizobium sp. P1_B8
CGATCGCCTTTGATCCTGGCGGAAAGATGCCCGGCCCTTCGGGTTGGCTGAAACGGGCCAGCTGATCGACCGGCCGGCTTGGCCGTAGAACTGGGCTACGACGCGCGCCGGCCGGTCGACCATCCGACTCCGTTTGAGCCAACAGAATGTTTCAATCTAACCCGGAAAGGCTCTAGTCCTGAATGCCAGCCGCGCTCCCTGGCTTGAGCTTGACCTCGATGACCGGGACCACGATCTGAGGTCGACGCACCGGCAGGACGAATGTCAGTTGATCTTCGCCGACGGGGAACTGCGTGTTCGCCCACAGCGTATTGGCGGATGGGCGCAACCAGGTGACCTCGCTGCCATCATGCAGGAATTGCGCATATTCGATCTTGCCTGCCAGCGCATCGAAATGCAGATGGCGATAAGGCCAGTTGAAGAGGTGGATGTAGAGACGATCGCCATTCTGGGTCAGGCGGCAGTCGGCCGGAGCGGTGAAGTCGGACTGGGTGCAGCCGACGATGCTGCGCTGGTGCAGTGCCATCCACTCCTCATAAGCGGCAAGGGCTGCAATCGCGCGGTGGTCGAGCGTGCCGCGCGCCGTCGGCCCGACATTCATCAGCAGATTGCCGCCCATGGCAACGGTGCCGACCAGCATCTGCACCAGTTGTTCCGTGCTCTTCCAGGTGTCCTCGTCGCGGTGATAGCCCCAGGAACCGCTGAGCGTGTGGCAGGCTTCCCAGACAACGCGTCTGCCATCGCGGAGCGGACGGGCGCGCGGCATATATTGCTCCGGCGTGACGATGTCGGGCTGCAGGCCGGCGAGATCGAGCCGGTTGTTGATGATGATGTCGGGGGCGAGTTCGCGCACCAGACGCACGAGTTTCTCGCTTTCCCAATCCTGATGGCCCTTTCCGACCAGCTCCCCGAGCTTCCATTGCGGATAGCTGAAATCGAACCACAGGATGTCGATCTGGCCGAACTCAGTCAGCAACTCGCGGACCTGCTCGCGCATGAAGGCGGCATAGCGCTGCATGTCCCGGCCTTCGTTGATTTTCAGCGCATCGGGATGGTTGCGTTGCGGATGGCGCGGATCGACGGTGAAGTCGGGATGATGCCAATCGATCAGCGAATAGTAGAATCCGATCCTCAGGCCCTCTGCGCGGAAGGCGTCGACGAACGGACCCAGGAGATCTCGTCCATAAGGCGTGTTGGTCACTTTGAAGTCGGTCGCCTTGGTATCCCAGAGGCAGAAGCCTTCATGGTGCTTGGTGGTCAGCACGACATATTTCATGCCGGCAGCCTTTGCACGTCTGGCCCATTCACTGGGGTCGTAGAGATCGGGATCGAAATGGTCGAAATATTTCTGGTAGTCGGCGTCGTTCAGTTCTTCGCGGCTCTTGACCCATTCATGGCGTGCCGGCAGTGCATAAAGCCCCCAGTGCACGAACATGCCGAACCGGTCGTGAACGAACCAGGCCTTCTTCTCCTCAGGCAGGGCCAGTGACTGCAGATTGTTGATATCCATCGGATATTCCTCCTGTTCCAAACTTTGAGAGTTGGAGCACGATGTCGTCCGAAAACCGCTCACACTTTTCGGCATCATGCTCCGGGGAGTTCAGGTTGTTTCGCGGATAATAAGCTCGGGCACGATGACGATGCCGTGCTGACGGTTTCTGGTGGCGATGCGGCTGAGCAGCAGACGCACGGCTTCCTCCCCCATTTCGCGTTTTTGCACCCGCAAGGTGGTGAGTGCCGGAGACAGCAGTTCGGCAGTCGGAATATCGTCGAAACCGATCAGGGCGATTTGCCCGGGGATCGAAATGCCGGCGGCCCGGCAGGCCTTCATCGCGCCGATCGCATTGAGGTCGTTGTAGCAGACAAGGGCATCGACGCCGGGCGCCTCCGCCAGCAATTGCGCGGCCGCCGTTTGGCCGCCCGCCGCGGTCGGATCGCAATAAACGATGCCTTGCGCCTTGAGCCCGTGGGCCGCCAGGGTCTTGCGAAAGCCGACAAGACGGCTCTTGCCGCCAAACGAACTGCGCGGCCCGGCGATAATCGCGATCCTGCGGCGCCCGCGCTCGACCAGATGGTCGATGGCACGCGACGCTCCCGTCTCGTAGTCGGTGACAATCGTCCCGGCGACCTCGTTGGGCGCCTCGCGATTGATGAGCACCACCGCACGGTGGGGCGCAAGCGCCTTATGCAGCGCGGCATCCGGCAGCCGCGGGCTGCAGACGATGATTCCGTCGACCCGGTGCCGCAGCAGCGTTTCGATGAGTTCTTCCTCTCGCTTGCTGTTCTCGACGACATTGGACAGAAGCAGGTTGTAGCCGGCAGCGCTTGCCGCATCCTCGGCTCCCCTGATGACTTCGGGAAAGAACGGATTGGTGATGTCGGGAACGAGAAGGCCGATGGCCTTCGATCGATCGGACCGCAATCCGCGCGCAAAGGGATTGGGCCGGTAATTGAGTTCGCTCGCCGCTAAAATAATCCGTTGACTTGTCTCCGCACTGGCTCCGCCCCGATCGTTGAGCACGCGCGATACCGTCATCGGCGACACCCCTGCGGCGCGGGCGACATCGGCGATGGTAATTTTGGGTTCTGGCTCTTTAGGGCGGCTCAACTGGATTGTCTCTTCAGAAGGGGCAGGAATTTACGATAACGATAACTAACATAATTTCCGTGAAAGCCAAGGCTGCTCTGACAAAGTATAAGGTGTCGAGAATCTCTTTGACAAGATTTAACGGTAACGATAACGTTCGAGAAAGAGGAGAATACGTTAACGATAACCTAGAGCAGAATATCGGGAGGAAAGAATGCAACACGTCAGAATCTTAAGACGGCAGGTTGTCTCGACCGTTGCCGCGGCGATCCTCATGGGTGCCGGCTGGGCCGGTGCCGCATTCGGCTTTGAGGAGTCGCCGGAACTGAAGGCGCTGGTCGATGCCGGCAAGCTGCCGCCGGTCGAAAAGCGCTTGCCCAAGGAGCCGCTGGTGCTCACTCCGCTTGAATCGATCGGTACCTATGGCGGCACCTGGCGCACGGCCACCTTTGGCGGTGGTGACAGCGAGATCGAGCGTTCGATCGGCTATACGAGACTGGTCCGCTGGAATCCGGAATGGACCGAGGTGATCCCCGATATCGCCAAGAGCGTCGAGGTCAATGACAATGCCACCGAATATACGTTCACATTGCGTGAAGGCACGCGCTGGTCGGACGGGGAGCCCTTTACCGCGGACGATCTGGTGTGGTGGAACGAGAACGTGCTGCGCAACACCAAGATCACGCCTGCAGCACCCGACTGGCTGACCGCCGGCGGAGAGACCGTCAAGGTCGAAAAGCTTGCCGACGACAAGGTCGTCTTCAAATTTGCCGCGCCGAACGGCCTGTTCCTGATGAACATGGCCACCGTGCGCGGCTCCGATATTCTGGCGGCCGCACCGGCCCACTACCTCAAGCAATTCCACAAGGATTTCAATCCCGATGGCGTCGACGCCCTGGTGAAGGCAGCCGGCGCAACCGACTGGGTCCAGCTCTTCAACAACAAGATCGGCTTTCCCGGCCGCTGGCGCGATCTCGGTCGTCCAACGCTTGATGCCTGGGTGTTGACCGCGCCCTATAATGGCACCACCCAGGTCGTCGCTGAACGCAATCCTTACTATGCCAAGGTGGATACCGCAGGAAACCAGCTGCCTTACTTCGATCGGATCACCATCGATGTGATGCAGGATACCCAGGCGATCATCCTGAAGGCGATCAGCGGCGAAATCGACATGCAGAACCGCTTCATCGAGACGACGGACGCCCGTACGGTGATCGTGCAGAACCAGGAGAAAGGCGGCTACGGCCTGTTCATCGCCCGGCCGGCCTGGTCGAACGCCCTGCTGATCACCCTCAACCAGACCCACAAGAATCCGGCCTTGCGCGCTGTCTTTTCCAACAAGGATTTCCGCATCGGCCTTAGCTACGCCATCAACCGCGAAGAGCTCAACCAGCTGATCTATGCCGGACAGGCCAAGCCTTATCAGGCAGCACCGCGTGAAGGCACCGCGCTCTACGACGAGAAGATGGCGACCCAGTATCTGGAGTATAATGTCGATCTCGCCAATCAGTATCTCGATAAGGCCGGCCTTACCAAACATGACGCCGAAGGCTATCGCCTCGGCCAGGACGGCAAGCGGATTACCTTTGCGATCGACGCCTTGACCGGAAGCCCGATCCAGGTGGACGCCCTCGAGATGATTCAGCGCTACTGGCGGGCCGTCGGCATCGACATGCAACCCCGCCCGGCCGAACGTTCGCTGATCTTCTCCCGCCTGCAAAACAATGAGAATGACGGCCTTGGATGGGTTGGCGGCGGTGGCTACGACTTCCTCGGCCTGCTCGATCCCAAATGGTATTTCCCGCACGAATATGAATCGAGCTTCGCGACGGCCTGGGGCCTCTATTACCAGAACCCCAAGGATCCGAACGCGCAAGAACCGAGCCCCGCTGCCAAGAAGCAGATGGATCTGTACCGGCAGGTGCAAGAAGCGCCGACGCTCGAAAAGCAGTTGGCCGCGATGAAGGAGCTGCTGGCGATTACCCGTGACGAATTCTACGTCATCGGCACCAACCTGGAGCCGGACCGCGTCGGCATCGTCAAGACCAATATGCGCAATGTCCCGAAGGTCATTCCCAGCACATCGTTCTACATGACACCGGGACCGGCCAAACCGGAGACCTTCTACTACCAACAGTAACGGCACGCGACCGACAGGGATGGCGTCCGCGGGCGCCACCCCATCAACACCAGCCCAGTCCCAATCATCCAATCCGATCGGCGGTTGCCGATTGAAGGAGCTTGACATGGCCGGCTTCATCATCAGACGTCTGCTTTACATGATCCCGATGATGTTCGCGATCTCCGTCGTGACCTTCATCATCATCCAGCTGCCGCCCGGCGACTTCCTGACCGCGATGACCGCGCGCCTGGCCTCCCAGAACGAAACGATCGATCCCGGCGTCATTGCCGGCCTGCGTGAACGCTACGGCCTCGATCAGCACTGGGCGGTCAAATACTGGAAATGGATCAGCGGCATCCTGCTGCGCGGCGATTTCGGCCAGTCCCTCGATTGGAACAAGCCGGTCAGCGAACTGATCTGGGCTCGCATGGGCCTGACGATGGTGGTCTCGGTCACCACGCTGCTCTTCGTCTGGGCGGTGGCCTTTCCGATCGGCATCTATTCGGCCGTACGGCAATATTCGGTGGGAGATTACTTCGCCACCTTCTTCGGCTTTCTCGGCCTAGCCATCCCGAATTTCCTGCTGGCGCTGGTGCTGATGTATGTTTCGGCACAATATTTCGGCCAAAGTACCGGCGGGCTGTTTTCGCCCGCCTATATCAATGCTGTCTGGAGCTGGGCCAAGCTCGGCGATCTCATTTCGCATATGTGGATCCCGGTCGTCGTTCTCGGCACCGGCGCCACGGCAGCGCTGATCCGGATCATGCGCGCCAACCTGCTCGACGAGCTCAACAAGCCCTATGTCGACATGGCTCGCGCCCGGGGCTTGAGCGAAATCCGGCTGCTGTTGAAATATCCGGTGCGGGTGGCGCTCAACCCCTTTGTCTCGACCGTCGGCTGGGTGCTGCCGCACCTCGTCTCCGGCTCGGTGGTGGTCTCCATCGTTCTCAGCCTGCCGATCACCGGGCCACTGCTGCTCAACGCCCTCTTTGCCCAGGACATGTATCTGGCCGGCACATTCATCCTCTTGATGAGCATGCTGACGCTGATCGGCACGCTGATTTCGGATCTGCTGCTTGCCTGGCTTGATCCACGCATCCGCAACGGCTGAAGGACGAGACCAATGACCGATCAAGCCATCGCGCTACAGCCTGAACTGATCAAGAATTCCGACGCGGCCGCCGGCCAGTGGAAGCTTATCTGGCGGCGCTTCCGTCGCCATCGCCTGGCGCTGGCGGCAGGCGTCGTCATCTTTTTGATCTACCTGGTCGCCCTGTTTGCCGAGGTTCTCGCCCCGGTTTCATCGCAGACCTACGATTCCCGCTACACCTATGCACCGCCGCAGCAGATCAAGTTCGCCGGCTACGACGCGGCCGGGCAGTTTCATCCGCTCTACGTCAACGGTTATTCGATGAAGGTTGACCCGATCGCGCTCAGCCGCAATTACGTCCCCGATCCGGCCGTCGTCATCCCCCTCGGCTTCTTCGTCAAGGGAGAACCCTACCGGCTCTGGGGGCTGTTCGATTTCGACCGGCACCTGATCGGCCCGATCGAGATGGGCAAACCATTCTACCTGTTCGGCGCCGACCGGCTAGGTCGCGACGTCTTCAGCCGGACGGTCCACGGCACGCGCGTGTCTATGTCGGTCGGACTGATCGGCGTCGCAATCAGCCTCATCCTAGGCATCATCCTGGGCGGCATCTCGGGGCTCTACGGCGGCTGGGTGGACGATGTGATCCAGCGCTCCATCGAACTCATCAACTCTATCCCGACCATTCCGTTGTGGATGGGCCTTGCGGCTGCCGTTCCGATCAGCGCCGATCCGATTCTGGTCTATCTCTGGATCACCATCATCCTGTCGCTGATCGGCTGGACCGACCTGGCGCGGGTGGTGCGCGGGCGCTTCCTGTCGCTCAAGACGGAAGACTTCGTGATCGCCGCCCGTCTCGATGGCTGCTCGCAGATGCGCATCATCTGGCGGCACATGGTTCCGTCCTTCATGAGCCACATCATCGCCTCGGTGACGCTCGCCATCCCGACGATGATCCTCGCAGAAACCGCGCTCTCCTTCCTCGGCATCGGCCTGCGCCCGCCGGTGGTGAGCTGGGGCGTGCTGCTTCAGGAGGCACAGAACATTCTCGCCGTCTCGAGCGCACCCTGGCTCTTTCTTCCCGGTCTCGCGGTGATCGTCACCGTGCTCGCCCTCAATTTCCTCGGTGATGGATTACGCGATGCTGCAGATCCCTATGAATACTGATCCCAATTTTGCCGCAGCCGGCGGCCGGCACGGGGATCGTGACCCGCTGATCGAGGTCGTTGATCTCAGGACCCATTTCTTCGGTGGTGCGGGCACGATCAAGGCGGTCGACGGCGTCTCCTTTTCCATCCCACGCGGCAAGACGGTCTGCGTCGTCGGCGAATCCGGTTCGGGCAAGAGCATCACCGGCCGCTCGATCCTCAACCAGGTTCCGCGGGGAGGGCGGATCGTCTCGGGCGCAATCCGCTACCGGCCGGATCCCGCAGCACCCTCGATCGACCTGGCGGCGCTCGATCCGCGCGGCCACGACATGCGGGCGATCCGCGGTGCCCAGATCGGCCTGATCAGCCAGGAGCCGATGGCCGCACTTTCCCCCGTTCATACGATCGGCAACCAGATGGTGGAAGTGATCCGCTTGCATCTGAAGATGGGAAAGAAGGAGGCGCGCGAACATGCCATCGAGACATTGGCTCTGGTCGGCATTCCGCGGCCGGCCGAGCGCATGGAAAGTTATGCCTTCCAGTTTTCCGGCGGAATGCGCCAGCGCGTCTGCATCGCGCTCGCGCTTGCCTGCCGCCCCAGGCTGTTGATCGCCGACGAGCCGACCACGGCACTCGATGTGACCACCCAGGCCAATATCCTCGATCTCCTGGCCTCGCTGCAGGCCGAATTCGGGCTCTCGGTGCTGTTCGTGACCCATGATCTCGGTGTGGTGGCCGAGATCGCCGACGAGGTCGTCGTCATGTATGTCGGCCGGGTCGTGGAAGCAGGCAATGTCGACACGATCTTCCACGCACCGGCGCATCCCTACACCAAGGCGCTGCTGCAATCGGTGCCACGCATGCATGGGCAACCCACCGAACGGCTCGCGATCATCGATGGCATGGTGCCCTCGCGTTTCAACCGGCCCCAGGGCTGCAGCTTTCATCCCCGATGCAAAGAGGCGAGGGCGGGCCTGTGCGACCAAAAGGATCCGCAGCCCATCGCCATCGGCGACGGGCATGTCGCCAGCTGTCTGCTTTACGAAGGAAGACAATGATGGCGGATCTCATGAAGCAACCAAGCCCACTGCTCGAACTCAACGATCTCAGGATGCATTTCCCCATTCGCAAGGGCGCATTCCGGCGTGTGGTCGGACACGTCAAGGCGGTCGACGGCGTTTCGCTTCGCGTCCAGGATGGCGAAACACTTGGTATTGTCGGGGAGTCCGGCTGCGGCAAGTCCACGCTTGCCCGCACGGTGCTGCGCATCTATCAGCCGACGAGCGGCGAAATCCGCTATCGCAGCCGCAATGGCGGCACGGTCGATCTCGCGGCGTTGTCGGGTTCTGCCCTCGACGAAATCCATCGCGACCTGCGCATCGTGTTTCAGGACCCGCAATCTTCGCTCAATCCGCGCCTTCCTGTCATCGACATCATCGGCGAGGTGCTTGGTGTCAACGGCATCGCCAAGGGCCGGGAGCTCGAGCACCGGGTCGCCGACCTGATGCAGAGCGTCGGCCTGCGGCCCGAATACATGCACCGTTATCCCCATGCTTTCTCCGGCGGAGAGCGCCAGCGCATCGGCATCGCCCGGGCGCTGGCCTCCAATCCGCGGCTGGTGATCGCCGATGAGGCCGTTTCGGCGCTCGATGTCAGTGTGCAGGCACAAACCATCAACCTCCTGCAGGACCTGCAGGAGCAGTTCGGTCTGACCTATCTCTTCGTCGCCCACGACCTCTCGGTCGTCCGGCACATCTCGGATAACATTGCCGTCATGTATGTCGGTCGGGTGGTCGAAAAGGCGCCGACGGAGCAGATCTTTTCGCGCCCACTCCACCCCTACACCGAAGCGCTGCTCTCGGCCGTGCCGATCGCCGATCCGAGGATGCGCCGCCATGGCCAGCGCATTCGGCTGGCGGGCGAGGTCGCCGATCCCGCCCATCCGCCTCCCGGCTGCGCATTTCATCCGCGCTGCCGCTACGCCACCGAGCTTTGCAAGCAGGAGGTGCCGGCGCTGCGTACCGTCACAGCCGATGGGCACCAAGTGGCCTGTCACTACGCCGAATCCTTGTCGCTTAATCCCTTCGCCGACCGTACCGTTCCGGAGTTCAATTGATGCCCGAATTCATTCCACGCTCCGAGCAGCGTCCCATTGTGGATACCTCCTCCACGACGCTCGATCTCATCTACTTCGACCTCGTCACGCTTCCGGCCAACGGCCAGGACACGCGGCGGCTGCCCATGCACGAAAGCCTCTACGTCGTGCTGTCGGGGCAGGTGGATATCGAGGTCGATGACATCATGTTCGAAGCGGTGGGCCGGCGAGCCGATATCTGGGGAGGCGATGCGGACTCGGTTTACGCGCCCGTCGGCGCCAATGTCCGGATATCGGCTCGTGGCGCGGCGGCGGAAGTCGCCCTTGCCGGCGGCCTCTGCGACACGCGTTACGCCGCGTTTCGCATCACGCCGGATGAGGTCGACGCGGTCAATGTCGGCTCGTCGGACACGCACAGCCAGCGGCGGATCGTCCACCTGCTCGGACAACGACAGAACGGACGCTGCGGTAACCTGCTGGTGAGCGAACTCTATGCCGGTGAGGGATGCTGGTCCGGCTACCCCCCCCACAAGCACGATACCGAAGACGGTGATGTCGAGACCCGGCATGAAGAACTTTATCACTACCGCTTCCAGCCCGAGACCGGTTTCGGCAGCCAGATCACCTATGATGAAGACGGTCCGGTCAAGATCCTCATGACCCGCAATGGCGACACAGTCCTGGTTGACCGGGGTTACCACCCGACGGTCACCTCGCCGGGGCACCGGGGCTATATCTTTACCATTCTCGTCGGCAAGCATCGTCGGGGGCTGATCCAGCGCTTCGATCCCGCCCATCAGCATCTGACCAAAACCATCCCCGGCATCGATGCGATGCGCGACAAGTTCAAATAATCCGGCTCCTGGCCTCGTGTGCCGGCATTGCGGCGCACCGCCAAACTTCCGCCCAAGGAGAGATGACCCATGCGTGAACGTACGCGAATAAACGTTGATGCCAGCGAAGCGGTACGCCCGTTCAACCGGTTCTGGCGCGGCACCGGTTTTTCGCCCGCCGAGCTGCTGCTCGAACCCGAGATGCGACAGATGCTTGCCTATATCGGCGGCCTGCCGAATGAGGGCATCAAGTTCCTGCGTGTGCATTATCTCTACAATCTGCTGAGCGCAAAGGGCGGGGCTGGTTATGACTGGTCCCTGCTCGACCGCGCGCTCGACGTGATGATCGAACACCGCCTGAAGCCGTTCTTCGAGCTGATGGGCAACCCGTCGGGCTTGTTCACCGACTATGAGGACATGGATCAGGTCAGGCGCTGGCGGGATCTCGTGACGGCAACAGTCGACCGTTATGGCGCGCGTTACGGCATGGACGAATTGCGCACATGGTATTTCGAAACGACGAACGAGGCCGATTCCGGCTGGTGGACCTACGGGATTAAGGGCTACACCAACTATTACGACGCCTGCGTCGCGGGGCTCGATGCCATCGATCCCAACCTGCCAATGGGCGGGCCCGGCACCGCCCGCACGCTCTCGCCGATCTTTCGCGCCCTCATGGCTCATTGCGACAACGGCACGAGCTGCCTCACCGGCGATGGCCCGCCGCGGATCGACTACATCTCGATCCACGAAAAGGGCGTCAACGGCAGCAAGGAAGACCTGACCCCGAAAACCAACGCCATCGTCGACCGCACGCTTCTCGTCGTCGACTATCTCAAGGAGCACCACCTGCGCCTGGCAGGGCTGCCCATCATCAACGACGAATGCGATCCGCAGCTTGGGTGGAGCGATCACCATAGCTGGCATGGCAAAGCCTATTACGCCGGCATCATCGCCCGCATCATCGAACAGCACGACCGGCGCATCATCGCCCCGAAAGCGGCGAATTTCACCTTCCTCAGCAATGACCACGCCTTTATCGGCGGCTGGAGCCAGCGCACGATCTTTGCCTATTTCGGTTCGCGCAATTTCACCAAGGCGCAGTGGGAGCACAAGACCAATCTGGATATGCTGGTCACGGATGTCGACAGCGCGCCGCCCTTCGACATCATCAAGAAGCCCGGCCTCACATCGATGGAACTGCTGGCAACGCTGGGCGATACCGTTTGCAATGTGACGGCCGAACCGCCGCTTGCTCCCGACCAGGATGGCCTGTCGATCCTGCCGACACGGCTTCCGGGCGGCGGTGTTTCCATCAGCCTCATCCATAGCGTCGATGCCATCAACCGTTCGGGCCGGACCGCCGTCCGCCTCGAGGTGAGCGGCTTGGTTCCCGGCCGGCACGCACTTTGCCTGCTGCGCATCGACGAGGAATTCACCAATCCGATGGAGGTCTGGGAGGCCCAGCGCGACGAAACCAATCCGCGCGGCCCCTTCGAGCCGGTCGGCGCGCCGCCGGCACCGAGCGAAGCGCAGTTTGCCGAACTGCGCCGGGCGCAGGAGCCCGCCTTGCTGCATCCGATCAGCGTCGTCGCGTGCGACGAAGGCCGGATCAGCGTCGACCTCGATGTGCCATTGCCGTCGCTGACGCAGGTGCTTGTCGTTCCCGATGTCGGCGTGCCACCAGCGGCACCGACCGGCCTTGTTGTCGAACGTTATCTTGGTCTTGGCGGCCGGGAAGAGCGCATGCTGTTCTGGGCTGCCGGCGATATCCGGCCTGCCATCTTCTACGATGTCTTGGTCAGCACTAATGGCGGGACTTTTGAAAAGGTCAGTCCCGCGCCGCTGATCTCGACGGCATTCCTGCACATGTCGCCGCCCGAGGGCGTGCGTTATGCGGTGTGCGCCCGCGATGCATTTGGCCGCCGCAGCGAGCTTTGTGTTTCCCGCTCATGAACAATGCCTTTCTGTCTGGGATCTGATCGATGGATATCGCCTATTTCACCAAGACTCTGGAAGCGCTGCCGCTCGAGGAGGCGGCCGGGATCACTGCCGGTTTGGGATTCGACTGCGCTGATCTTCTCATTCGCGATGGCCACGCCGTTTCCCCTGAGAGGCCGGAGGAAATCGTCAAGGCCGTCACGCTCTTTGCCGCGGCCGGCCTGCGCACGCCGATGGCGACCATCGATTCCACCCGGCCCGACGATGCCGCATCCCGGCTTCTCGGTTGTTGCGGCGAGGCTGGCATCGGGCAGGTCCGGCTTGGCTTTTGGCGCTACGACCCGTCGCGGCGCTGGCAGGCCCAGCTTGATGAAGCACGGCGTGATCTCGACGGCTTCGAGCGCCTGGCCGAACGCTTCGCCGTCAAGCTGACAATCCAGCTTCACGGCGGGACCCTGCACAGCTCGGGCGCTCTGGCGGTGCGACTGCTGGCCGGGCGTGATCCCATCAAGATCGGCGCCTATCCCGATCCTGCCAATCAGATCATTCGGGAGGGAAGCGAGGACTGGCGTCTGACCCTCGATATTCTCGAACCGTGGTTCTGCTGCATGGGCGTCAAGAACAGCGGTTGGTTCCCCGGCGCTTGCGGAGCTCACGGCCAGCGCGCATGGCATTCGGATTGGTACGGGCTCGACGAAGGCATGGTGCCCTGGAACGAAATCGTCCCGCATCTGGTGGCCATTGGATTTGCCGGGGTGCTCTCGATGCATTCCCAATACCGCGTCTCTCGAGAGCAGGCGCTCGACAAGGTCCGCGCCGATCTTGCCCATCTCCGGCGCCTGGTCGCCGCAGCGAAAGAGTAGAACCATGAACGAACAGGCTCCCGTGATCGCCGTACTGCTGACCGAAAAAACTCGCCGGATGATGCTGGACGACGCAGCGATTGCCCAGTTGAACGCCCTTGGCGAGGTGCGTTGGCCGACCGGCGCCACCATCGACGCCACCGATGTCGACCACCTGCTGCAAGGCGCCACGGCATGTCTCACCGGATGGGGCACGCCGCCCTTCGATCCTGCCGCGCGCCAGCGCCATCCGCAACTCGCTCTTGTTGCCCATTCGGCAGGCAGCGTCCGCACATTGGTCCCGGCGCGTCTGTTCGACGATGGCATTCGCGTCACCCATGCCGCCTCGAAAATTGCCGCCTCGGTTGCCGAGTTCGTCGTCGCCGAAGCGCTACTCGCCATGCGCGGCATTCATCGGCTGCATCATCAATTGCGCAACGGCGGTGAATGGCTCGACGTCCGCGCAGCCGTGCCACAGAGATTGCTGGGCGCCAAAACGGTCGGCATCGTCGGCGCTGGATATGTCGGCCGGGCGGTCATGCGGCTGCTCGTTCCCTTCGGCTGCCGCGTGCTGGTTGTCGATCCCTTTCTCCACGATAGCGAGGCTGCTGCGCTGGGCGTTTTCAGCGCTGAATTGAACGATATGCTGGCTCAGAGCGACGTGATCTCGCTGCATGCGCCTGTCCTGCCCGAAACGCACCGCATGATCGGCGCCCCCGAACTGGCGCTGCTACACCCCGGCGCGCTGTTCATCAACACGGCGCGCTCGCAGCTGGTCGACGAGGCGGCTCTACTCGCCGAGATCCGCTCCGGCCGCATCGAGGCGGCTGTCGATGTCTTTGACGACGAGCCGTTGCCTCCGGATAGTCCCTTCCGCGATCCCGCACTGGCCAATGTCACCATTTCGCCGCACGCCGCCGGTCACACCGAAGAGGCGCATCTCGCCCAGGGGCAGGCCATGGTGGATGAAATCGGCCGGCTGCTTCGCCGCGAACCGCTCCATCATGAAGTGTCGCGCGCCATGCTCGACCGCATGGCATGACCATGGACAGAAGCATTGGAGGTTCGGTGACCGCGCCGCGCATCAGAATCATCGAGATCGACGCCTTCGAGCGCGATATCAGGCTGCGCCTGCCGTTCCGCTTTGGCGCGGCAACTCTCGAAAAGGCGCCGCAAGCCTTTCTCAGGGTCCGCATCGCGGATGAAGAGGGGCGAACCGCCCTTGGCGCCGCCGCCGAGATGATGGTGCCGAAATGGTTCGACAAGAACCCGGCGCTGACGCCGGCGCAGAATGTCGATCAGTTGCGCAGCTCGATCCGCACTGCTGCTGCCGCTTCGCTCGAGCCGTCGGCGCCGACGACATTGTTTGCCGCCGCCCGCCTGAACGAGATGGAAACCGTGCGGCGTTTGCCTGGAAATCCGTTGGCCGCCGGTTTCGGCCCTTCGCTCATCGCCCGCGCCGCGCTCGATGCCTATTGCCGCCTTGCCGGCATTTCCTTCTTCGAGGCGGTGCAGGGCAATCTCGTCGGCATCGGCGGCCCCATGCTGCCCGACGATATCGACGCGGATGCAGCGTTGGCGGTGCTTTCCGATCTTCGTCCTGCTGGCTCGATCTCGGCCCGGCATACGATCGGGCTTCTCGATCCGATCAGCGAGGGCGATGTCGTCCATCCCGTCGGTGACGGCCTGCCGGAAAGCCTCGAGGCGGTGATAACGCGCTATGGCAACCGCTGGTTCAAGATTAAGCTTTCGGGCGCGATCGATGCCGATATCGACCGCCTGATGCGGATCGCCGCCGTGCTGGACCGCATGCCCGACTATCGGGTGACGGTCGACGGCAACGAACAGTTTGGCGCCGCCGAACAACTCGCCGCCTTGCTGGCGCAAATCGAGGCGATGCCGCAGCTGGCGAGGTTGCGCACGGCCATTGCCTTTGTCGAACAGCCGTTCTCGCGCGCAATCACCATGGATACGCCACTGGGAGATCTGGCGGCGCAATTGCCCTTCCTGATCGATGAGAGCGACGACGGCGATGGCGCCTTCGCCTCCGCCAGACGGCTCGGCTATACCGGCGTCTCCTCGAAAACCTGCAAGGGCATTTACCGTTCGTTACTCAAGGCGATCCGCATCAGAACCGGAACGGTGCCGAGACTGTTCCTCTCGGGCGAGGATCTGACCTGCCAAGCCGGGCTCGCCGTGCAGCAGGATCTGGCGCTGGTCTCGCTGCTCGGCCTCTCCCATGTCGAACGCAACGGTCATCACTATGTGGCCGGCATGCAGGGAGCGTCGCAGGCGGAGAAGGCGCGCTTTGCTGCGGCCCATCCCGATCTCTACGAGCAGGGAGCCGACGGACCGCTGCTGTCGATCCGCGACGGCCGGATCACTATCACTTCACTCGAGGCGGTCGGCTACGCCAGCGGCGCCTTGCCAGATTTCGAAGCGATGACGCCATTGTCATGACGCCCGGCAATATTCAGCATGAGATAGGGCGTGCTGCCCTGTTGAGCTGTTCGATCTGTCCAGCAAACGCGTGCTGATCACCCGGAGCATCAATCACCCCGTTCCTCCAATTGAAATGTCTTCCAGTAGAGCATCACGCTCTATTCGAACGTTTTCTGCGCGGCCTGATTGGATCCAGGGACTTAAGAAAGCAGAAATTGAGATATAATTCTTTGAATTAAGCTTCAGCAACCACCGCCAAATCTCGGCAAGTATGGTTTTCCGCTCCGCGAGGCGGCAACGCAGAATATTTCGATGTGCCTTGGACACACGACACTCCGGATTGAGCTGAGGTCGAACTCTAATAGCTGTGCGGATGTTAAGCGCGGTTAAGGAAGTGTAAAGTTTGGTAAAGGTTCTTTCTGTGACACAGCGAGCTACGCTGTTGGCAGGGAAGATGCAGGACGCGCMGGCGGCGCGAGGCCGCCTGCGGGGGAACACGTCCCGCGGTCTCGTTCCGGGGGAGGGAATTCGACCGAAGAGGTTGCCATGAAGGTCGCCGGGCGTCGCCGGTATCGGGCGCTGGACCAGCTTGCGAATAGCTTGCCAAAAGCAGTCATCTCTGACCTTGCCCTCGCTTCGAAAGCCCGGGCTTGAAGGTGATCGCCGCGCGATCGTTGGATGCCTGCGGTTCCGAGTCGGCGGTATCAGGCCCGGTCCGGCGCAGAAGGCGCTTGAGCGCCTCGTTGAGGTCGTCGACGAAGGTGAAGATGACGGGGATGACGAAGAGGCTGAGCAGCGTCGACATCATGACCCCGCCGATCACCACGATCGCCATCGGCTGCCGGAAGCTGGAATCGCCGCCTGTCAGGCTGAGAGCGACCGGAAGCATGCCGAATGCCATGGCGATGGTGGTCATGATGATCGGTCGCGCGCGCTTGTGGCAGGCATCCACAAGGGCATCGAACCGCGACATGCCCTGGCGACGCGACATGATCGCGTATTCGATGAGAAGGATGGAGTTCTTCGTCACCACGCCCATGAGCATGAGCAACCCGATGACCGCCGACATCGAGAAGCTGGTTCCGGTCACCACCAGCGGCACCAGCGCACCGCCGAGCGAGAGCGGCAGAGCCATCAGAAGGGTGAGTGGCTGCAGGAAGTCGTGGAAGAGCAGGACGAGGACTGCGTAGATGCAGAACACGCCGATCGCCATTGCAAGGCCAAAGCTCTGGAACAGCTCCGAACTGCGCTGAAGCTCGCCCTGTTCGACAAGGGTGACCCCCGGCGGCAGGCGCCTGAGTGCCGGCAGAGCCTGCGCCTCGCGGTTGACGTCGCCCAGGATGCGGCCGTTGAGCTCGACGGAAAGGGTGACATTGCGCATCCGGTCGATACGGTCGATCTCCGATGGACTGCCGCCGATCCGGATATCGGCAATCGATCCGAGATCGACATTGCCGTTCGTTCCGGCTACCCGCATGTTCCTGATATCGTCGAGCTTGGTGCGTGTCTCGGGGCTGAAGCGGACGACGATGGGAACCTGGCGCTGTGGCAGGTTGAGCTTCGGCAGATCGGCGGAGTATTCCCCATTCGTCGCCACGCGCACCGCCTCGGCGATGGCGCTCGAGGTCACCCCGAGCGCTGCTGCGCGCGCAAAGTCGGGCGTGATCTGGATCTCGGGCGCTTGCCTGGCCGCTGTTGATGTCACCGCGCCGATGCCCTGCAGCGTGCGGAGCTGTTCCTCGAGCGCCGTGCTTGCACTGTCAAGCGCGTTGGCATCGTCACTGGCAAGGGTGATCTCCAGCTTCGTGCCGTTGCCACCGCCGCCGACCGCGACCCGCACGCCGGGAAGCACCGAGAGAGCCTGCCGGATGTCGTTTTCGATTTCCGACTGTTTGCGATCGCGCTCGCCGATGGGCGACAGCATAGCGACGATCGTCGCGGATCCGACGCTGCTCGTGGTGCTGGAGTCGGGGCCACCACCCGAGGATGCGGAACCGACCGAGGAAAAGACATGTGTCACGTCCCGGAGCTTGTCGACGATATCGGCGGCCTTCGTGGTGGTGGCGTCCGTCTGCTCGATAGTAGCACCCGGCTGCATGGTGAGCGTGATCTGGGCTCGCGCGTCGTCGGAAGCGGGCAGGAAGCCGGATTTCAGGAGCGGGATGGTGGCAAGCGAAAGCGCGACGACGACGGCAGTCACTGCCACCGTGGTCTTCCTGCGGTTCATGGCGGCTTTCACGATTGCCAGATAGGCGCGCATGACGCGGCCATCCTTTTCCTCCGTCGGATGGGCCTTCATGAAATAGGCGGCCATCATCGGCGTCAGCAGGCGTGCGACGACGAGCGAGACGAGGACCGCCACCGCGGCGGTGATACCGAACTGGCGGAATATAAGTCCCGGTATGCCGCTCATGAAGGCCGTCGGCAGGAAGACCGCGACCAGCGTGAAGGTGGTTGCAATGACGGCGAGCCCGATCTCGTTGGCCGCCTCCAGAGCGGCGTCGATCGGCCGCTTGCCCATCTGCAGGTGGCGCGCGATGTTCTCGACCTCGACGATGGCATCATCGACAAGGATGCCGACCACGAGCGACAGCGCCAGCAAGGTGACGATATTCAGGCTGAAGCCGGCCAGGTACATCACAAGGAAGGTCGGTATGACCGACAGCGGTAGCGCCACGGCCGACAGGATCGTCGCACGCCAGTCCCGAAGGAAGAGCCAGACGACGATGATCGCCAGGATCGCCCCTTCGTAGAGCATGTGCATCGAACCATCGTAGTTGTCGATGATCGGCCCGATCGTGCTGTAGGCCTCCTCGATCTGCACGTTGGAATGCTTGGCTGCGAACTCCTTCATCGCCTTGTCGACATCGTCCGCGACACCGCTGTCCGAAAACCCGTTCGAGCGCTTGATCTCGACCGCGACCACCGGTTTACCGTCGAGATAGGCCATCGAAGAACGCTCCGCGAAGCTGTCCGTGACGGATGCGACGTCGTCGAGACGAACCTGCTGCCCGTTGGCCAGGGGAATTCTAAGCTCCTTCAGAGCGTCGACCGATGCCACGGCGCCGAGCGTGCGCAATGTCTGACGAGTGCCGCCAATCTCCCCCAGGCCACCTGAAGTATCGGCCTGAACCGACTTCAATTGCGCCGACACAGTGGTCGCGGTGACGCCGAATGCAGCCATCGTTGTCGGATCGAGGTCGACGTGAACCTCGCGGTCGACACCGCCGATGCGGTTGACCTGTCCGACGCCCGGTACCGACAGGAGCGCCTTGGTCAGATCGTTGTCGATGAACCAGGAGAGCTCGGTTTCATTGAGGGCCGTAGACCGGATGGCATAGGTGACCAGCGCCGAACTCTGCACGGTGACTTTGGTGACGCTTGGTGCCTGCATCTGCGCCGGCAGATCGGCTTGTGCGCTGTCGACGGCGTTGCGAACCTCGTTCAAGGCCGTTTCGCTGTCCTTCTCCAGTTTGAAGGAGACACTGATCGACACCGTGCCGTCGGTGATCGTCGTGGTGACGTGGTCGAGATAGCTCAGCGAGGCAAGATTGTCCTCGATCGTGCGGGCGACCTCCGTCTCGAGCTGCGCCGGCGCGGCGCCATCGAGCGTCGCGGTAATTTTGATGGTCGGGAGGTCCATATCGGGGAAGTTCTGGACCGGCAGATGCTTGAAGGCCAGCAAACCGCCGACGGCAAGCATCGCAAAGAGCAGGATTGCCGGTACGGGATTGCGGATCGAAAATGCGGAAAAGTTCATCAACCTTCTCCCGCAATCTTCACGAGATCGTTGTCCGACAGAAACGCTCCGCCCGACGTCACCACTCTCGCCGACTTATCTATGCCGGAGACGATCTCGACTTCGCCGTCGGTGCGACGGCCGGTCTCGACCCGGACCCGCCTTACCCGCTTGTCCTCGCCGGCGGCAAAGACGTAGTTTATGCCGTCACGGAAAACGATCGCGGTCTCCGGAACCGTCAGCGCCGGCGTGGTCCTCAATTCGATGGTGCCGGTGACATAAAGACCGGTGCGCGGCTGAACGTCCGGGGGAAGCGCGACATAGACGATCGCCCGGCTTGTATTGGTGTCGATCGAAGGTCCGACGAGCCTCACCTTTCCCTGAATGGGTCGTCCGTCCGGCCCGTCGATGTCGACGCTCAATCCTTCGGAGATGCGTGAGAGGTAACGAGCCGAAACCTCGGCCTGCCATTCGACCCGCTGTTGGCGGACCAAGCGAAACAGTTCGGTGCCCGACGAGACGACCGCGCCGAGTTCGGCCGATCGCGAGGTTATCAGGCCATCGTCGACGGCCGTGACGGTTGTCTGGTCGAGCTTGATCTTCTGGCTGTCGAGCGCCGCCTCTTCAGACGCAAGACTTGCCGTCGCCGTCTGTTCGTCGGCGAAATATTCGACAATCTTCTCATCCGAAAGGGCGCCCGACGAGCGAAGCTGGCGAGCCCGATCGGCATTGGCCTTCGCCTTTGTCAGGGTTGCCTGAGCGGTCACGACGGCCGCTTCCTGCTTGCGAAGGTCGGCCTGCACGCTGTCCTGCGACAGCCGCACCAGGGTCTGCCCCTTCTTAACCACGGAGCCGACGTCGGCCAGGATTTCGGTTACGCGCAGACCGCTCGTCTCGGAAGCAATGATGGCTTCCTGCCACGGCTTCAGCCAGCCGCTTGCGGGAACGGTTTCCGGCCAGTCCCGCTCAGCCGGCGTCACCAGCGAGACGGTAAGGGCGGGTGCGGCGGATTGGTCCGCCATGGCATTGCGCAGGGGAAGCAGGAGCGTTGCCGCAACAAGAGCAGCAGCGAATATTCTGGGCGGTTTTCTCAACGATGCACTCCTTGTGGTCAAAGGATGGGTGCCTTTTCCCGATCCGTGCCAACTCGATGAAGGATTGCGGCTCATGTTGAGGCAACCCGATCCTGGCTCGCGGTGATGTCATGGAAGGATAAGTAACGGGGTGAACGTTAAGTGCGGTCAAGTTAGTGTTAAGTTAGGTAAAACTCGCTCATGCGACTGTGTTTGTGCTGTAAGGCTCACAAGGATCAATGACGGACGAAGTGAATGAACAAGGTTCTCCTCATCGACGACGATGCCGAGCTGACGACGCTTCTGCAGGAATATCTGGTCGAAGAAGGATATGAGGTCGTCACCGATACGGACGGTCGCGCCGCGATTGCCGCTGCCGCCGGCAATACGGTCGATATTATCGTGCTCGACATCATGATGCCTCGGATGAACGGGATCGAGGTTCTGCAGAGGATCAGGAAGCTCAGCCAGGTTCCCGTGCTGATGCTGACCGCAAGGGGCGATGACGTCGACAGGATATCGGGTCTCAATCTCGGCGCCGACGATTATGTGCCGAAGCCATGCTCGCCGGGCGAACTTGCGGCGAGGTTGCGTGCCATCCTCCGTCGGGCAGGTCAGCCTGCTGCCGGCGCGACGACCGACACGATAAGGGCGGGAAAACTCGTGATTCATCCGAGCAGCAGGATCGCCGAATGGCGCGGAGAAACCTTGGAACTGACCGGCACCGAGTTCAGCCTGATCGAGGTGCTTGCCCGCAGCGCCGGCCAGCTCGTGTCGAAGCAGGACATTTCGAAGCGGGCCTTCGGCAAGCCGCTGACCCCGTTCGATCGCCGTATCGACGTCCATATCAGCAGCGTTCGTCAGAAGCTCGGACTGAGGGAGGACGGACAATCCTGGATCCAGTCCGTTCGCGGCCAGGGCTATCAACTTCTCGTGGACTGACCATGCCCCGGCTTTTCTGGAAGTTCTTCGCGACGATCTGGTTGACGCTTGCAACGACGCTCACGGTCATCATCGTGATCGTCAACCTCTTTCAGATCCCGCCGCCTGGCCGCGATCGGGAATACCAGGAGCGAGCGATCATTCTGAAGCTGACGGCGAATGTGCTCGCAAGGGATGGGGAGGACGCCGCAGCGCGCTTCATCCGCACAAGTGAATATACGGTGCCACTAGGTCTGACGCTTTCGAAAACCATGGAGTCGCCTGCGTGCGGAGACGAGGGCAGGGCAGAGACGAAGTCCATTCTGAAGGACGGAATTTGCTACCGGATCTCCGTGGCGCCAGAAGCGAACTTCCTTCTCAACATTGCGGACAACCTGGCGCTGCTGGTTCCTTGGCTTTCGATTTTCGTTTCGAGTACGGTCGCTGCCGCCGCACTCGCCCGCTATCTCATTCGACCCGTCGTACATCTGCGCGACGGCCTGAGCGCGCTCGCCCATGGCCGCTTCGACTTCCGTATCGGCAACCAGATGGCCGGCCGAAAGGATGAAGTCACCGCACTGGCGCACGACTTCGATTCCACTGCCGCGCGGCTTCAGGAGCTTCAGGATGCGCAGCAGAGGCTATTTCATGACGTCTCCCATGAATTGCGTTCGCCCCTGTCTCGTCTGCAGGCCGCCGTCGGCGTCCTTCGGCAAAGCCCGGCCAAACTCGGCGCCATGTTGGATCGGATGGACCGGGAGGTCGAACGGCTCGACGCGCTGGTCGGCGAAGTTCTGACGCTAGCCAGGCTGACCGCGGGCTCCGGCCTGCCGCTGAAGACCCAGGCCCTGGATGTCATCGAGCTCCTGAACGAAATCCTCGGCGACGCGGCATTCGAAGCCCAGGCACGCGAGGTCTCGATCACAACCAGTGTCGAGGGCACCTTCCGCGCCGAGGTCGAAGGTGAGCTGATCTACAGGGCGCTCGAAAACGTCGTCCGCAACGCCCTCAAATACACGGCCGAGCATTCGCACATATCAGTGGCTTGCGAGGCGACGACCGGCCGCCTCAAAATCTGCGTCACGGATCAGGGGCCGGGTGTCCGGCGAGACGAACTCGAACGGATCTTCCAGCCGTTCTCACGTGGTAAAGAGGCTGTGCCAAGAGGCGGATACGGCCTGGGTCTGGCCATCACCCGGCAGGCGATCGAACGCCACGGCGGGCGTGTACATGCGTCATTGCCGGATGCCGGAGGCCTGGCGGTCACCCTGGAGCTTCCCAGGAAGCCGGTACCCTATGGCTTGGCGGACGAACACGCCTGAGGACCAATCGACGAAGCTCGAGGCGGTGGTGGATGAGGCCCCGCAACCCAGACTTTACCTAACTTTACAGTGTCTTTACCGCCATTAACGTTGGCGCCGCTAAGCCTGAACCTACGATCCCGGTTCAGAAAGCTCGCCAGTGAGTCCGTCGCTCTGCACAAGAATATCATCCCTCCGCTACGCCACATCGGCACTCACGCTTTTGGTGGCAGGCTGCGTCAGCGGCCCGGATCACGCTCCCCCACAGATGCCGCTTCCTGCTAAATTCCAAGAGGGCGGGACCAAGAGCAACGGCGATGTCGTGACGGCACAGTGGTGGACGGCCTATCGCGACAAGCGGCTCGACGGCCTGGTGGCCCATGGCCTCAGCGAGAACCTCGATGTGCTGCAGGCGCTCGAGAGCATCAACTCGGCTTCCGCCAATGTCACGGTTGCCGGCGCCGGCGGCCTGCCGAGCCTCAGTGTCGACGCATCGCACACGGTATCCGGCGAGAGGGGGCGGCTCCGCACGACGGTCGGCACCGAGAATACCACAGGCGGCCAGGCCAGCCTTTCCTGGCTGCTCGACTTCTTCGGCCAATACCGTCGCTCGAAGGAGAGTGCCATCGCCTCGCTGGGGGCCGCCTATGCAACGGCCGACAACACAAAGCTCACCTTCCTGAAAGACCTGATCGAGAGCTATATCGACGCCCGTTATTACCAGGAGCGAATCGCGCTTTCACAGGCGAGCTTGAAATCCCGCCAACAGACTTACGAACTGACACAGCTGCAGCTCAAGGCAGGTGCGGCCTCCCGCCTCGACGTCGTTCAGGCCGAGGGCCTGGTACAGTCGACAAAGTCCGACATTCCCGGCCTCGAACAGAGCTTCACCGAGTCAGCCCATCACATTGCCACTCTGCTCGGGATGCCGGCGGCCTCGCTGATGAACGAGCTGCAGAAAAGCGCCGGCCAGCCGGTTTTCCGCGGCGACATTCGCGCCGGCATTCCGGCCGATCTCATCCGCAACCGTCCCGATATCCACAAGGCTGAACGCGATCTGGCTGCAGCCGTTGCCGACATCGGCGCTGCCGAAGCCCAGCTCTACCCGTCGATCTCGCTCTCCGGTTCGATCTCGCCGAGCTGGGTCAAATCATCCGGTGCCAGCGGCGGAACCCTGACCAGCTGGTCTTTCGGACCGACGCTCAACCTGCCGATCTTCGATGGCGGCAAATTGCGTGCGAATGTCGATATCGAAAAATCCGATGCCAAGACCCAGTATCTCGCCTGGAAAGAGGCGGTGCTGAACGGGGTCGAAGAGGTGGAAAACGCCCTGTCTGCAGTCCGCCGCGACAGGCAGACGTTGGGACCGCTGCGCAGGCAGGTGGAAACGGCCCAGGAATCGCTCGCACTTTCGACCACGAGCTACAAGGATGGAGCTTCATCTCTGCTCGATGTGCTGGACGCTCAACGTTCGGTCTCCGATGCCCAGGCAAGCCTTGCAGCCACCGTACAGCAGGTTGCCAAGGACTATGTGGACCTCTACGTCGCCATTGGCGCCGGCTACCTGACGCAACAAGCGCAGAACGCTCCCGAGCGAACGGCGAAGTCAGACTAATTGGCGGAGCATTTGCTCTATCGCCCAGCCACATCGAGAATGCGGATCGCGAGCTTGAGATGCGGCAGATCTAGCATGCGTCCGTCGAGCTGAATGACGCCTGCGTCGGGCCTGGCGGCAAAGGCGGCGGCGACTTTCTCCGCCCAGGCGATTTCGGATGCATCCGGCGTGAAGGCGTGATTGATCACTTCGACCTGGCTTGGATGGATGGCCATCATACCGGAAAAGCCGTCGCGCCGGGCGCGGCCGACATAGGCCCTGAGACCGTTGAGATCGCGGAAATCGGGATAGACGGTGTCGATTGCCGGGACGGCGGCGGCATGGGCGCCGAAAAGTGTGAGCGAGCGGGCAAACTCGAAAGGTGGCGTATAGCGGCCATCCGTCCTCCGCGCGGTCGTAGCCCCCATCGCGGCGGGCAAATCCTCAGCGCCCCATGTCAGGCCGCAGAGGCTGGTCGAGACATCCCGGTAGCTGCCGATCTCGAAGATCGCCGATGGTGTTTCGGTTGCGATCGGCAAGATGGGAATTGCAGATGCAAGAGAGCCTGCGAGCTTCAGCACCGAAGTGGCACCCTCGGCCTTCGGCAGCACGATTGCGAAAGGATGAAGGCCGCTCAAAGCGGTCAGGTCGTCTTCGAATTCTGGCGAGGCGAGGGGATTGATCCGAATCAGGAGAGCGGTCTCGCCGGCATGATGCAGGACGAACTCGTGCACGCTCTCGCGCGCTTTCGGCTTGTTCAAGGGCGCAACCGAATCTTCCAGGTCGAGAATGACGGCATCGGCGCCTGAGGCGAGCGCCTTTTGGAAACGCTCCGGCCGGTCACCGGGCGCAAAGAGCAGCGAGCGCAGCCTCATGACGGCTTCACCTTCAGCATTGCCGTGCGCAGGCATTGACAGACGGTTTCGCCGCGCTGGTTCAGAGTGATATGCTGGAAGGTGACGATGCCGGCATCGGGGCGGGAGTTCGAGCGACGCAGTTCCATCACCTCGGTTTCCACCCGCAGCGTATCGCCAATGAAAACCGGCTTTGGCATCGTCACCTTGTCATAGCCGAGATTGGCGACGAGCGTGCCGAGCGTGGTGTCGCCGACCGAAAGGCCGACGGTGAGCGCAAAGGTGAAGGTGCCGTTGACGACGATCCGGCCGAATTCGGTGCCGGCCGCATAATCGGCATCGAGATGCAGCGGCTGCGGATTATGGGAGAGCGTCGTGAACAGCAGATTGTCGGTCTCGGTGACCGTGCGACGGATGTCGTGGGCGATGCGGTCGCCGACCGTCCACTCGTCGAAATAACGGCCGGCCATCAATCCTGCTCCTTCACAACGCTGACGACGAGTTGGTTTTCCGAGACCCTGATACCCGAGGAAACCTGCAGTTTTTCGACGAATCCATCGAAGGGTGCGCGCAGCGAATGTTCCATTTTCATCGCTTCAACCGTCAGCAGGCGGTCCCCCTTGGCGACACGATCGCCTTCGGCGACATCCACCGAAATGACGAGGCCGGGCATGGGCGAAAGGATCGCGCCATCGCCGGCGCCCTGACTTGCCTCGACTTCGCTGGCAACGGGCAGGCGGATCGGCCAGGCATTGCCGGCGTCGAAAAGCACCGTCGTTTCACCGATCGTGACGGTCTTTGCCTCAAGCTCCCGACGCGATTGCCCCCAATGGAGATGATCGCCGATACGGATACGCACCCTCTTGTCATCCGCGCCGGCGATGCGGAACCCAGTGAGCGCGGACCAGGGATCGCCATCGGTATCTTTTGAAAGCAGCACGGTGGCTGCGGTGTCGATCGCGATTTCGCTCGGCTCCGTCGCCACAAGGCTATCGCCATGGCGGTCGAGAAAGCCGGTATCGATCCGAGCTGCGCGAAAATCCGGATCGACGGCGATGCGGGCGAGCAGGCCGGCATTGGATTTGACCGGCCAGACCTCGATACTTGCGCAGGCGGCTGCGAGCTTCGAAAGTGCTGCCTCGCGGTTCGGCCCGTGGGCAATGATCTTGGCGATCATCGGGTCATAGAAGGCGGTGACGTCATCCCCTTGCTCGACACCGCTATCGACGCGGACGGACTCCGGCAGGCTGAGATGTTCAAGTCGGCCGGTCGAGGGCAGATAGCCGGCGGCAGGATTTTCGGCATAGAGCCGGGCTTCGAAGGCCCAGCCGTTCATGGCGATCTCGTCCTGCATTTTCGGCAAGGGCTCGCCGCTAGCGACCGTCAACTGCCAGAGCACCAGATCCTCGCCAGTAATTGCCTCGGTGACGGGATGCTCTACCTGCAGGCGGGTGTTCATCTCCATGAACCAGATGCGATCTTCGCGAAGGCCCTCCGAGGCATCGGCGATGAATTCGATGGTGCCGGCGCCGATATAATTCACCGCTCTTGCGGCCTTTACCGCCGCATCGCAGATCACTGCCCGGGTAGCGGTGTCGAGGCCGGGAGCGGGGGCCTCCTCAATGACTTTCTGGTGACGGCGCTGCAGCGAACAATCGCGTTCGAAAAGATGAACGCAATTGCCGAACATGTCGGCGAAGACCTGCACCTCGATATGGCGCGGATTGGCGATGTAACGTTCAATCAGAACGCGGTCGTCGCCGAAGGAGGCGGCCGCCTCCCGGCGGCAGGAGGCGAGAAGTTCGGCGAAATCTTGCGCGCGCTCGACGCGGCGCATGCCCTTGCCGCCGCCGCCGGCGACGGCCTTGATGAGCACGGGATAACCGATAGTGTCCGCCTCAGCCGCCAGCCTCTCTTCGCTCTGGTCCGGCCCGAGATAACCAGGGGTCACAGGCACCCCGGCCGCCTGCATCAATTCCTTCGCGGCATCCTTGAGTCCCATCGCACGGATGGCGGCAGGCGGCGCGCCGACCCAGATGATCCCGGCCTTTTCCACCGCTTCGGCAAACCCGGCGTTTTCCGAGAGGAAACCGTAGCCGGGATGGATCGCCGCAGCGCCGGTTTGCCGGGCGGCCTCCAGGATGCGTTCCTGCGAGAGATAGCTTTCCCGGGCCGGCGAGGGGCCGATGGCGATCGCCTCGTCTGCCTCCCTTACGAAGGGCAGGCCGGCATCGGCCTCGGAATAGACGGCGATGGTGCGGATGGCGAGCATCTTGGCCGTGCGGATGATGCGGCGGGCGATTTCGCCCCTGTTGGCAATGAGAAGGCTTTCCATCATCGGCGCCTCACATCCTGAACAGGCCGAAGCGCGGCCCTTTCGGGATCGGCGCATTCAGGCAGGCGGAAAAGGCAAGGCCCAGCACATCCCGCGTCTGGCGTGGATCGATGATGCCGTCGTCCCAGAGGCGGGCGGTGGCATAATAGGGATTTCCCTCGGCCTCGTAGCCGGCGCGGATCGGCGCCTTGAAGGCTTGCTCCTCTTCAATAGGCCAATTCTCACCGCGCGCCTCCATGGAGTCTCGGCGTATGGTGGCAAGCACGGAGGCCGCCTGTTCGCCGCCCATCACACTGATGCGGCTGTTCGGCCAAGTGAAGAGGAAACGGGGGCGATAGGCGCGGCCGCACATGCCGTAATTGCCGGCGCCGAAGCTGCCGCCGATGATAACGGTCACTTTCGGAACAGTTGATGTCGCGACCGCCGTCACCAGCTTGGCCCCATCCTTGGCGATGCCGCCGGCCTCATAGCGGCCGCCGACCATGAAGCCGGAAATATTCTGCAGAAACAGCAAGGGTATGCGGCGCTGGCAGGCGAGCTCGATGAAGTGGGCGCCCTTCAGCGCGCTTTCGGAAAACAGCACGCCATTATTGGCGATGACGGCGACGGGCATGCCCCAGATGCGGGCAAAGCCGCAGACCAGCGTGGTGCCGTAGAGCGACTTGAATTCATGCAGTTCCGAGCCATCGACGATCCGGCCGATGACCTCGCGCACATCATAGGGCGAGCGCACATCATCCGGGACGATGCCGCAGAGATCCTCGGCATCGAGTTTCGGCGGCTGTGGCTGCTTGAGGTCGATATCGACTGATTTCACACTGTTGAAGGTGGCTGCGATATCGCGAACGAGCAGCAGTGCATGTTCATCATTCTCGGCGACATGATCGACGACGCCGGAGCGGCGGCCATGGGTTTCGGCGCCGCCAAGCTCTTCGGCCGAGATGATCTCGCCGGTCGCGGCCTTCACCAGCGGCGGGCCGGCCAGGAAGATCGTGCCCTGATTGCGCACGATGACCGTTTCGTCGGACATGGCGGGCACATAGGCGCCGCCGGCGGTGCAGCTTCCCAAGACGCAGGCGATCTGCGGAATGCCTTCGGCCGACATCTGGGCCTGGTTGTAGAAGATCGCGCCGAAATGGTCGCGGTCGGGAAAGACTTCGGCCTGATGCGGAAGATTGGCACCGCCGCTATCGACCAGATAGAGGCAGGGCAACCGGTTCTGCATGGCGATCTCCTGGGCCCGCAGATGTTTCTTCACCGTCAGGGGGTAATAGGCGCCGCCCTTCACCGTCGCATCATTGGCGACGATCATTACCTCGCGGCCGGAAACGCGGCCGATGCCGGTGATGATACCGGCGCCCGGCGCCTCGTCATCATACATGCCGTTGGCCACCAGCGCGCCGATCTCCAGGAACGGGCTGCCGGCATCGAGCAAAAGCTGGATGCGGTCGCGCGGCAGCAGCTTGCCCTTGCCGGTGTGGCGCGCGCGTGCTGTCTGCGATCCACCCTCGCGCGCTTTCGCCGAACGGTCGTAGAGTTCGTCGATAAGCGTCTTGTTCTTGCTGGCATTGGCCTTGAAGCTGTCGCTGTCGCGGTCGATCGCAGTCGTAATCACCGTCATGATGCGATGAGCTCCCGGCCGATCAGATAGCGGCGGATCTCGTTGGTACCGGCGCCGATATCGTAAAGCTTGGCGTCGCGCAAAAAGCGTTCGACCGGCCATTCCTTGGTATAGCCGGCGCCGCCGAGCGCCTGGATCGCTTCCAGCGAGACCTTCACAGCATTCTCGCTGGCAAAGAGGATCGCAGCAGCTGCATCCGTGCGCGTCGCGCGGCCGGCATCGCAGGCGCGAGCGACGGAATAGACATAGGCGCGCGCCGAATTCAGCGCCACATACATATCGGCGATCTTGCCCTGCATCAGCTGGAAATCGCCGATCGCTTTACCGAACTGTTTGCGATCGCGCACATAGGGCAGCACGACGTCGAGGCAGGCCTGCATGATGCCGAGCGGTCCGGCGGCAAGCACGGCGCGCTCGTAATCGAGGCCGGACATCAGGATCTTCACGCCTTCTCCCTCCCGGCCCATCAGCGCCTCGGCCGGCACCGCGCAATCCTCGAAGACCAGTTCGGCCGTGTCGCTGCCGCGCATGCCGAGCTTGGWGAGCTTCTTGGAGACGCTGAAACCGGGCAGGCCCTTTTCGATGATGAAGGCGGAAATGCCTTTCGGGCCGGCTGCGGGATCGGTCTTGGCATAGACAACAAGCACATCGGCATGCGGCGCGTTGGTGATCCAGAACTTGGTGCCGTTCAGAATATAGCGGTCGCCCTTTTTCTCGGCACGCAAGCGCATGGAGACGACATCGGAACCGGCGCCGACCTCCGACATGGCGAGCGAACCGACATGTTCGCCGGAGATCAGCTTCGGCAGGTGGCGGCGCTTTTGTTCCGGCGAGGCCCAGCGGCGGATCTGGTTGACGCAGAGATTGGAATGGGCGCCGTAACTGAGCCCCACGGAGGCCGAGGCGCGCGAAACCTCTTCCATGGCGACGACATGATCGAGATAACCAAGACCGGCGCCGCCGAATTCTTCTTCGACGGTGATTCCATGCAGGCCGAGCGCGCCCATCTCAGGCCAAAGCTGGCGTGGAAATGTGTTGCTTTCGTCGATCTCCGCAGCCAGCGGAGCAATATGATCGGCGGCAAACCGCGCCGTCGTTTCACGGATCGCGTCCGCGGTTTCGCCGAGCGAAAAATCAAACATGGCACTCCTCCCGCTGAAATATGTAGCGCGGGTTGCGGCCGGGTCAAAGTGTCCTTGATTGCAATGGCTCATCCAATTGCGAGAGAGCTTCCTCCCGGCGAAAGACCTCGGGGCTCTTGCCCATCCATTTCCGGAAGGCCCGGAAGAAGGCGCTCGGCTCGGAATAGCCGAGCTGCACGGCAATCTCACCGATGGACATCGACGTGTTCAGCAGCAGTTCGACGGCGAGATCCCGGCGGATGTCGTCCTTGATGGCGGCATAGCTTTGTCCCTCGTCGTGCAGACGGTGGCGGAGCGTGGAGGGCGGCATTCGCATATCGGCGGCAAGCTCGGTAAAGCGCGACCAGGCAGCCGGCGTGGCCAGATTCAGGCGCCGGCGGACGGCGGCGGCGATACCGGCATCATAGCGATAGCGCACCAGAATATTGGCGGGCGCGCTGCGCAGGAACTGTTTGAGCGCCTGTTCGCTGCGCGCCACCGGCAGGTCGAGCAAGGCGCTGTCGAAGCCGAGCCGGCTGATGGTTTGCGAGAAACGCACTGGCGCGCCGAAGAAGAGCCGATAGTCGGCGCCTTGTTTGGGCTCCGCGCAGCGGAAATCGACGAGCCGGATCGGAATGCGCCGACCGACCAGCCAGCAGGTGATGCCGTGCAGGATGATCCAATAGGTGCGATAGGCGAAGGCTGAACGCGGGTCGCCGGCATCCGTGAGCTCGACCTCGGCCAGGCCGTCGCGGATGACGAGCCGTCCCCTGGGATCGTCGAGCACGACATCGAGGAAACGCAGCGCCCGGCGCAGGGCGTGGCCTAGCGTTGGCGCATGCAGCACGCAATGGCAGAGCAGCGTGAAGCTGCCGCCGCGCATCGGTCGGCCACCCATACCGAAGAATTCGTCGTCGAGCTCGGCGGCGATTGCCAGCCAGAGCGCGCCATATGTTTCGGCCGACACCGGTTGATCGACCAGCGGCGGCAGTCCCACACGCGCAAGAATAGGCTCTGTCGGCTTATCCAGCCGCCGCAGGCTGTCGAGGGCCTCCTCGACAAAGGCCGGTGCAATCATGCGTCGCTCGATTTCGGCCATCGTGCCCTCTATGGCAAAACTGTCCGAAATAATGGAGCAGTTCTGTCATCGCTTGCAATAGGTCGACGGAATAGAATCCTGTCATTCGGCTGAGCCTGGAGGAGGCGTGGCCGGCAGGAGGAACAGGTCCATGCTGATCCGAGGTGCAAGTTTCATCGTGACCGGCGGCGGCTCCGGCCTCGGCGCGGCAACAGTGCGCATGCTTGTGGAGGCGGGCGGACGGGTGACGATCGCCGATCTCAACGCGGAAGCCGGACAGGAAATCGTCCGGGAATTCGGAAGTGACGCCCGTTTCGTCAAGGCCGACGTGACCGATGGAGAGGAAGGGGCGGGGGCGGTTGCCGCTGCCATCGAAGCCTTCGGCGGCTTGCGCGGATTGGTGAATTGCGCGGGCGTCGCTCCGGCCGAAAAGGTGATCGGCCGCGACGGGCCGCACCGGCTGGAGAGTTTTGCCCGCACGGTGAGCATCAATCTCATTGGCACATTCAACATGATCCGGCTGGCAGCGGCGGCGATCCAGACTACCGAGCCGGATGCGGAAGGCGAACGCGGCGTCATCGTCAATACGGCCTCGGTTGCCGCCTTCGACGGCCAGATCGGCCAGGCAGCTTACGCCGCCTCCAAGGGCGGGGTGGCGGCGATGACCTTGCCGATCGCCCGCGAGCTTGCCCGTCACGGCATTCGCGTCGTGTCGATCGCACCCGGCATCTTCGAGACACCGATGATGGCTGATATGCCGGCCGAGGTTCAGGCAGCACTCGGCAAGAGCGTGCCCTTTCCACCGCGGCTCGGTCGGCCGGCGGAATTTGCCGGGCTGGTACGCCATATCTTGGAAAACAACATGCTGAACGGCGAGGTCATCCGCCTCGACGGCGCATTGCGGATGGGCGCGCGGTGAGCGCGTTGCCCAGAGGAGGAAACATGACATTGCAGGATCCCATCGTCATCGTCGGTGCGGCGCGCACCCCGATCGGCAGCTTTCAGGGAGAGCTGAAGGAGGCGACAGCGCCGGAACTCGGAGCAACGGCGATCCGCGCGGCGCTGCAGCGGAGCCGCATCGCGGCCGAGGCGATCGAGGAGGTCGTCTTCGGTTGTGTCCTGCCGGCCGGGCAGGGGCAGGCGCCGGCGCGCCAGGCGGCGATCCATGCCGGTCTGCCCTTCGCGACTGCGGCGAGCACCGTCAACAAGATGTGCGGCTCAGGCATGAAGGCGGTGATGATGGCGCATGACCTGATTGCCACCGGCAGCGCCTCAGTGGCGATTGCAGGTGGCATGGAAAGCATGACGAATGCGCCCTATCTCCTTGACAAGGCCCGTGGCGGCTACAGGCTCGGCCATGGGCGTGTCGTGGATCACATGTTCCTCGACGGGCTGGAGGATGCTTATGACAAGGGGCGCTTGATGGGCAGCTTCGCGGAGGATTGCGCCGAGGCCTATCAGTTCACGCGCGAGGCGCAGGACAACTACGCCATCGCCTCGCTGACGCGGGCGCAGAAGGCGATTGCCGAAGGCTGTTTCGAAAGCGAGATTGTGCCGGTCACGGTAAAATCAGGCAAAGCCGAGCAGGTGGCGAGCCGCGACGAACAGCCCGGCAAGGCGAAGCTCGACAAGATCCCGACGCTGAAACCCGCCTTCCGCGAGGGCGGCACGGTGACCGCCGCCAATTCCAGCTCGATCTCCGATGGCGCGGCAGCCCTGGTGCTGATGCGCCGCTCCGAGGCGGAGCATCGCGGCCTCAAGCCGCTTGCCACCATCCTTGGCCATGCCACTCATTCGCAGGCGCCCAATCTTTTCGCCACGGCGCCGATCGGCGCGTTGCAGAAGCTGTCCGATCGCACCGGCTTGCCGTTGTCGGAGGTCGATCTGTTCGAAATCAACGAGGCTTTTGCCGTCGTCGCCATGGCGGCGATGCGCGATCTCAACCTGCCGCATGAAAAGGTGAATGTGCATGGCGGCGCCTGCGCGCTCGGCCATCCGATCGGCGCCTCGGGAGCCCGGATTCTGGTGACGCTGCTTGCAGCGCTGGAGCGATACGACCTGAAGCGCGGCATGGCCGCGCTCTGCATCGGCGGCGGCGAGGCGACCGCCGTTGCCATCGAACGGCAATAGGAAAGGGAGAGAACAGATGATCCTTTCCGACCTCCAGCAGCAGATCTCAGATCTCGCCCGCGACTTTGCCCGCGACCGGCTGGCGCCGGGGGCGGCCAAACGCGACCGGGAGCATCTCTTCCCACGCGAGGAATTGAAGGAGATGGGCGAACTCGGGCTGCTCGGCATGCTGGTGCCGGAAGCCTATGGGGGATCTGATACCGGTGTGGTTGCCTATGCCGCGGCGCTGGAGGAGATTGCTGCGGGCGACGGGACGTGTTCGACGATCATGAGCGTGCATAGCTCCGTCGGCTGTGTGCCGATCCTGAAATTCGGTACCGAGGAGCAGCGGCAGCGCTTCCTGCCGAAACTGGCAAGCGGCGAATGGATTGGCGGCTTTGCGCTGACCGAGCCGCAGGCCGGTTCCGATGCCTCGAACCTGAAGACGCGGGCGCGGCGTGACGGCGACCACTACGTGATCGACGGCTCCAAGCAATTCATCACCTCGGGCAAGAACGGCGATGTCATTATCGTCTTTGCCGTTACCGATCCCGATGTCGGCAAGAAGGGCATCACGGCCTTCATCGTGCCGACGGATACGCCGGGCTACGAGGTGATCCGCGTCGAGGAAAAACTTGGACTGCATTCCTCCGATACCTGCCAGATCGCCTTCAACAGCATGCGCATTCCGGCAGAACTCAGGCTTGGCGCGGAAGGCGAGGGCTATCGCATCGCACTCGCCAATCTCGAGGGGGGACGGATCGGCATCGCGGCGCAGGCTGTCGGCATGGCGCGGGCGGCCTTCGAGGCCGCGCGCGACTATGCCAAAGAGCGCACGGCCTTCGGCAAGCCGATCGTCGAGCATCAGGCCGTTGCCTTCCGCCTTGCCGATATGGCGGTGCGGATCGAGGCGGCGCGGCAGCTTGTACTTCATGCCGCCTCGCTCAGGGAGGCCGGGCTGCCCTGCCTGTCGGAAGCCTCGATGGCGAAGCTCTTTGCCTCCGAGATGGCCGAGCGCGTCTGCTCCGACGCGATCCAGATCCATGGAGGTTATGGCTACATGGCCGACTATCCGGTCGAGCGCATCTACCGCGATGTGCGTATCTGCCAGATCTATGAAGGAACGAGCGACGTGCAGCGCATGGTGATCGCCCGCAATCTATAAGAACCACATCCGGCCCCTGCTTCTGGAGGAGAGGAGCACGGCCGGCAAAGGGAGGAGAGAAAAAGCATGGTGGATTCCGCTCGGTTGAGCCTACATGTTCCCGAACCCGCCGTTCGCCCCGGCGGTCAGCCCGATTTTTCCAACGTCAAGATTGCCAAGGCCGGTTCGGTGCCGCGGCCGGAGGTGGATGTCGCATCCGAAGATATCCGCGACCTCGCCTATTCCATCATCCGTGTTTTGAACCGCGAAGGCGAGGCGGTCGGTCCCTGGGCAGGGTCGCTCTCCAATGAGGAGTTGCTGACCGGGCTTCGCAACATGATGAAGCTGCGCGCCTTCGACGCCCGCATGCTGATGGCGCAGCGGCAGGGCAAGACCTCCTTCTATATGCAGCATCTCGGCGAAGAGGCCGTCAGCTGCGCCTTTCGCAAGGCGCTCGAGAAGGGAGACATGAATTTTCCGACCTATCGCCAGGCAGGCCTGCTGATTGCCGACGACTATCCGATGGTCGAGATGATGAACCAGATCTACTCGAACGAGAGCGATCCCCTGCGCGGCCGGCAATTGCCGATCATGTATTCCTCCAAGGAACATGGCTTCTTCACCATCTCGGGCAATCTCGCCACCCAATATGTGCAGGCCGTCGGCTGGGCGATGGCCTCGGCGATCAAGAATGACAGCCGCATTGCCGCGGCCTGGATCGGCGACGGATCGACGGCGGAATCGGATTTCCACTCGGCGCTCGTTTTCGCCTCGACCTACAAGGCGCCGGTCATTCTCAACATCGTCAACAATCAATGGGCGATCTCCACTTTTCAGGGCATCGCCCGCGGCGGCTCCGGCACCTTCGCTGCCCGCGGCCTTGGCTTCGGCATTCCGGCGCTGCGTGTCGACGGAAACGACTATCTCGCCGTCCATGCCGTCGCCCGCTGGGCGGCGGATCGCGCGCGGCGCAATCTCGGCCCGACGCTGATCGAATATGTGACCTATCGCGTCGGCGCCCATTCGACCTCCGACGATCCGAGCGCCTATCGGCCCAAGACGGAATCGGAGGCCTGGCCGCTCGGCGATCCCGTGCTGCGGCTGAAGAAACATCTGATCGTCAAGGGTGCATGGTCGGAGGAGCGGCATGTGCAGGCCGAAGCCGAAATCATGGACGAGGTAATCGAGGCGCAGCGCCAGGCAGAGGCGCATGGCACGCTGCATGCCGGCGGCAGGCCTTCGGTGCGCGACATTTTCGAGGGCGTCTATGCCGAGATGCCGCCGCATATCCGCCGCCAGCGGCAGAAGGCGGGGTACTGACATGTCCAGAATGACGATGATCGAGGCCGTGCGCAGCGCCATGGACGTCTCAATGGCGAAGGACGACAATGTCGTCGTTTTCGGCGAGGATGTCGGCTATTTCGGCGGCGTCTTTCGCAGCACGCAGGGCCTGCAGGCAAAATACGGCAGAACGCGCTGCTTCGATACGCCGATCAGCGAATCCGGAATCGTCGGCACGGCGATCGGCATGGCCGCCTACGGGCTGAAGCCCTGTGTCGAAATCCAGTTCGCCGATTACATGTATCCGGCCTATGACCAGCTGACGCAGGAGGCGGCGCGCATCCGCTACCGGTCCAACGGCGATTTCACCTGCCCGATCGTGGTGCGCATGCCGACCGGCGGCGGAATCTTCGGCGGCCAGACGCACAGCCAGAGTCCGGAGGCGCTTTTTACCCATGTCTGCGGGCTGAAGGTGATCGTGCCGTCCAATCCCTATGACGCCAAAGGCCTGCTGATCGCGGCGATCGAGGATCCCGATCCTGTCATGTTCCTGGAGCCGAAGCGGCTCTATAACGGCCCTTTCGACGGCCATCACGAGCGGCCGGTGACGCCCTGGTCGAAACACGACCTCGGAGAGGTGCCTGACGGCCACTACACCATCCCGATCGGCAAGGCCGAGGTGCGGCGCGTGGGATCGGCGGTGACCGTGGTTGCCTACGGCACCATGGTGCATGTGGCGCTTGCCGCAGCCGAGGATGCCGGCATCGATGCCGAGGTGATCGATCTTAGAAGCCTGCTGCCGCTCGATCTCGACACGATCGTCAACTCAGTCTCGAAGACGGGTCGCTGTGTCGTCGTGCATGAGGCAACCCTGACGTCCGGCTTCGGCGCCGAAGTCGCGGCGCTGGTGCAGGAGCATTGCTTCTATCATCTCGAAGCGCCGGTCGTGCGCGTTGCCGGCTGGGACACGCCCTATCCGCATGCGCAGGAGTGGGACTATTTCCCCGGTCCCGGCCGTGTCGGGCGGGCGCTTGCCGAAGTCATGGAGGCTTGAGCCGTGGGCGAATTCATCATCAAGATGCCCGATGTCGGGGAGGGGGTCGCCGAGGCCGAGATTGTGGAGTGGCACGTGAGGACAGGAGATCCCGTCCGCGAGGACATGGTGATCGCCGCCGTCATGACCGACAAGGCCACGGTGGAAATTCCGTCTCCCGTCAATGGCATCGTCATATGGCTTGCCGGCGAGGTCGGAGACCGCATCGCGGTCAAGGCCCCGCTGGTGCGGATCGAGACGGCGGGAGATGTCGGCGAGGCGCAGCCCATTGGGATCTCGCAGACGCCGACTGCCGAAACGCCCAGAGCCGAGATGGCAAGACCTGCTCCGGCAGCGCCAGCGCCTGCGGCGGTACCAGTGCCGGCGGCGACGCCGGCGGAAAAGCCGCTTGCCGCTCCCTCGGTGCGGCTCTTCGCCAGGGAAAGCGGTGTCGATCTCAGGCAGGTGCAGGGGACAGGACCGGCGGGGCGTATCCTGCGCGAGGATATCGAGCAATTCCTGACTCCGGGAACCGCTCCTGCTGCGGTCAAGAACGGTTTTGCCAAGAAGACGGCGACCGAGGAGATCAAGCTGACCGGCCTGCGCCGCCGCATCGCCGAGAAGATGGTGCTTTCCGCCTCGCGCATCCCCCACATTACCTATGTGGAGGAAGTGGATATGTCCGCGCTCGAGGAGTTGCGCGCCACGATGAACGGCGATCGCAGGCCAGATCATCCGAAGCTGACGGTTCTGCCCTTCCTGATGCGGGCGCTGGTCAAGGCCATTTCCGAGCAGCCTGACGTCAACGCCACTTTCGACGACGATGCCGGCATCATCACGCGCTATGGTGCCGTACACATCGGCATCGCCACGCAGACGCCGGCCGGTCTGACCGTGCCGGTGGTCCGGCACGCGGAAGCCCGCGGCATCTGGGATTGCGCCGCCGAGATGAACCGGCTGGCGGAAGCGGCGCGATCCGGCACCGCGACACGCGATGAACTTTCCGGCTCCACCATCACCATCAGCTCGCTCGGCGCGCTCGGCGGCATCGTCTCGACACCGATCATCAATCATCCCGAAGTGGCGATCGTCGGCGTCAACAAGATCGCCACACGACCGGTCTGGGACGGCACGCAGTTCGTGCCGCGCAAGATGATGAACCTCTCCTCCAGCTTCGATCATCGCATCATCGACGGCTGGGATGCGGCAAACTTCGTGCAGCGCATCCGCACGCTGCTCGAAACGCCGGCGCTCATTTTTATCGAAAGCTGAGATCCATGAAAGAGATCGTCTGCAAGCTCCTCGTCATCGGCGCCGGTCCGGGCGGTTATGTCTGCGCCATTCGCGCCGGGCAGCTCGGCATCGATACTGTTATCGTCGAGGCCGGCAAACCGGGCGGCACCTGCCTGACGGTCGGCTGCATTCCCTCCAAGGCGTTGATCTATGCGGCGGAGGAATTCGATGCGACGCAAAGGATGCTTGCCGGCAAGAACCCGATGGGCATCCGCGTCGAGGGCGCCTCGATCGATCTCGGCAGGACGATTGCCTGGAAGGACGGGATCGTCGGCCGGCTCACAGGTGGTGTTTCGGGGCTGCTGCAGAAGGCACGAGTCAAGATCGTCCACGGCCGCGCCCACTTCCGCGACGGCAAGACGGTGGAGGTGGAGACGGAAATAGGCCAACAGATCATCCGCGCCGAGACGGTGGTGATCGCCACCGGTTCGGATCCGGTGGAGCTTGCGAACCTGCCTTTCGGCGGCCGCATCATTTCCTCGACAGAGGCGCTGTCGCTGACGGAGCTGCCGAAAAAGCTCGTCGTGGTCGGCGGCGGTTACATCGGACTGGAGCTCGGGACGGCTTTTTCCAAGATGGGGTCTGATGTGACGATCGTCGAGGCGACGCCACAGGTGCTACCGCAATATGATGCCGAGCTGGTGCGGCCCGTCATGCGCAAGCTGACCGAAGGCGGTATCCGGGTGTTGACAGGTGCCAAGGCGATCGGCCTTGCCGACGATGGCGAGGCGTTGATCGTCGAAACGGCCGATGGCCGCCAACAGTCCCTGCCGGCGGACCGCATCCTCGTCACCGTCGGCCGCCGCCCAAGAACCGCAGGATCCGGTCTCGAAGAGCTCGATCTTGATCGTGCCGGCCCTTATTTGAGGATCGACGACCGCTGCCGCACGTCGATGCGCGGCATCTATGCGATCGGCGATGTGACCGGCGAGCCGATGCTTGCCCATCGGGCCATGGCGCAAGGGGAGATGGTGGCGGAAATCATTGCCGGGAAGAAGCGGGCCTGGGACAAGCGATGCATCCCCGCCATCTGCTTCACCGATCCGGAGATCGTCAGCGCCGGCCTGTCGCCGGCGGACGCGAAGGCGCAAGGTTATGAGATTCGCACCGGCCAGTTTCCGTTCAGCGCCAACGGGCGGGCGATGACGATGCTATCCGAAGAGGGCTTCGTGCGCGTCGTGGCCCGCGCCGACACCAATCTCGTGCTCGGCCTGCAGGCGGTGGGGGCCGGGGTCTCCGAGCTCTCGGCAGCTTTTGCGCTGGCCATCGAGATGGGTGCGCGCCTGGAAGACATCGCCGGTACCATCCACGCACATCCGACCCGCAGCGAAGCGGTGATGGAGGCGGCGCTGAAAGCTTTGGGAAGCGCCCTGCACATCTGAGTTACGCCCGGGCCGGGCACTGAAGATCCGGGAAGGCGCCGTGCTCGGGCGGAGGATCTTGTGGGATTCATCCATGTCGACCAGGCGGCAAGTCACTTCTCTTCTAGAAGTTGATTATGCATAATATACCTGTTTTACATGTAAATATGGCATAATCAACATTATGGAACTGCGACTTTTGCGGCAACCCTTTTGCGGCAACGTTTGGCAGTTCGATTGAAGTCCTGTGCGCATCAACGGTCAGAAAGGCTGGTTGTGGAGAGCGGTTGATCAGGACGGATATGCGCTCGATGAGATCGTCCAGACGCGAAGTTACACCAAGGCGGCCAAGTGCCTGCTGACGCGACTTCTGAACAAGCAAGCCACGCCGCCAAAGCGTGTGATCACCGACAAATTGCGCTCCAACGGGGCGGCTAAACGCCAGCTCATGCCGAACGTGGAACACCGCTCGCATAAAGGCTTGAACAACCGGGCGGAGAATTCTCACCTGCCGTTCAGAAAACGGCAGCGAACGCGACAGGGCTTATGGTCGGTTGGCTCATTGCAACATTTTGTGTTGATCTTCTCCGCCGTCCGAAACCTCTTCGTCCCATCTTCCCTCTCGATCACTGACCGCAATCTCACTTATATCTACAATCGTCTGAAAGCCACGCCACGCGGCCGACCGGCGACGAAATTAGCCTTCGTGCACGAAAAGCCGAGGGCGCGGTCGCAGGAAGCTCCGGCGGCCATTTTTCCAACCGATGAGCGCGGGCGCGATGGTCGCAACGGCATCAGCAGCCGACGGAGCGTCGAAGAGGACGACATCTGCCCCGCTACCGATCGCAATGCCGTAGCCCTTTATTCCCAGGAGGGTGGCTGCCTGCGCCGTGATCATGGCGAAGACGCCGTCGAGGCCATCGGTGGTGCCGATCTGGGCAATGTTCGCGTAGAGATTGGCCATGCGCATCAGGTTGACGTCGCCGAAGGGCGTGAACGGATTGAGGACATTATTGGTGGAGATGGTCGTCACGACACCGAGTGCTGCCAGGCGATGAGCGGGTGTCACGCCGCGAGGGATGAGAAAGGTCGAATTGCGGCCGGTCAAGAAGAGATCGGTGGCCGGCAGGACGGTCAGCGCGATGCCGCTCTCGGCGAGACGGCGGCCGATCGGCTCCAGCTCTTCCAACGGCAGGGCCGAGAGCTTGGTGACGTGGCCGACCGAGACGCGCCCCTGGTATCGGCGCGCGACGGTCTCGACGATAATGGTCGGAAGATCAGAGCCTGCGGGGTCGAGATCGAAATCGAGGTGGAAATCAACGGCGACGTCATGGCGCATGGCGATGTCAAAGATGCGACGGATGTGTTCGGTCGGCTCGGGATCGGTGTAGGGGCAGCCTCCCACCAGATCGGCGCCCGCCTTCAACGCTTGTTCCAGCATCTCTTCCGTATCGGGATCGTTCGTCAGGCCCTCCTGGGCAAAGGCGCAGATTTCGATGTCGACGAGGCTGGCATAATCCGCCTTCAGACGCCTGATCGCCTCGAAGGAGCGGAACCCGGCGCGTGGGTCGATCTCGACGAAGGTGCGCAGGCGGATGGTGCCGTTGAGGATCGCCTTTTCGACGACCGCGGCAGCACGGGCATAGACGTCTTCCTCGGTGAAGGCCGCCTTGGCCCGGGAGGTTTCGCTGATGGCTTCCGCGAGTGTCCCGGTGCAGAGATTGCAGCGACTGATGATCCCGGCCTTGTCGAGGTGGATATGGGTTTCGATGAGACCTGCACAGGCAAATTTTTCCCCGGCATCATAATGCGGGGCATCGCAGACGAAACCAGGCGCGATCGCCGCGATGCGGCCCGCCTCGAAGGCGATGTCGGTCGGTTCAGTCAAGCCTGCCAGTCGGGCGTTGCGGATGACAAAGTCGATCGCCATGGAGCCTCCTCAGACTGACAGAAGAAAATTGCGGGCGACGCGATTGTGATCGGCCATCAGCGCCTCGATGTCGACACCCGCAGGCATTCCGTCGGCGACGCGCCATTCGCCTGCGATCATGACACGGTCGGCCGTGGTGGCGCCGCAGAGCACCAGGGCGGCCAGCGGATCGCCGGCACCAGAGAAACGCAATTCGTCGAGCCTGTAAAAGGCCAGATCCGCCTGACGGCCCAGCGTGATGCTGCCGATATCGTCGCGGCCAAGCAGCTTTGCCGAGCCAGCGGTTCCCCAGCGAAGCGCGTCGATATGGGTGACGGCTTCAGCGCCGTAGCTGAGGCGGTTCAGCATCAGTGCATGGCGCACGCTTTCCATCAGGTTGGAATTGTCGTTGGAGGCCGAACCGTCGACGCCGAGACCGACCGGCGCGCCTGCTGCTTCCAGCTCGCATGTGCGGCACATACCAGAAGCAAGCACCATGTTCGAGGTCGGGCAATGACAGATGCCGACGCCGTGCCGGCCAAGCTCGGCGATCTCGGCATCATCGAAATGGATGCCGTGAGCAAGCCAGGTGCGGGCATTCAGCCAGTTGCAACGGTCGAGATATTCCACCGGCGTGCAAGCAAATTTGCTGCGGCAATATTCTGCTTCCGTCCTGGTCTCGACCAGATGGGTGTGGAGCCGGCAATCATAGCGTTCAGCCAGTGCTGCTATTTCGCGCATCAGCTCCAGCGTGACGTCGAAGGGCGCGCAGGGTGCCAGCGCCACCTGCACCATCGCCCCTTCGAAGCGGTCGTGATAACACCGAAGCACACGCTCGCTGTCGGCGAGGATCACGTCGTCGTCCTGCACGACATTGGCGGGCGAAATGACACCCTGCTGGTCTTTGATGTTGAGACTGCCTCGCGTCAGCGTGATGCGCATGCCGAGGCGAGCTGCCTCCTCGGCCTCGACATCCATCGCGTCTTCGAGGCCGGCGGAGTAGAGATAGTGGTGGTCGGAGGTGGTGGTGCAGCCGGAAAGCAGGAGCTCGGTCAATGCGAGACGGACGGCAAGACGGAAGGCTTCGGGCGTCATGTGTTTTGCCCAGATCGGATAGAGCGTGCGGATCCATGGCCACAGCGACTTGTTGATCGCAGCCGGATGGGCGCGCGTCAGGGTCTGGAACATATGATGATGGGCGTTGATGAGACCCGGAATGACGACGTGCCGGCCGGCGTCGAAGCGCGCATCGACGGAGTCTGCGGGCTGCCGTCCAGCCGTGACCAGTTCAACGATACGGCCGTTCTCGACGACGATGCCGCCCCCAGCGCCCTCGGCCATGATGGCGAGCGGTGATTGAATCCAGAGACGACCCTTCATCGGTGGTTCTCCCATGCGCACTGCATTGACGGAAAAAATCAGACGATCAGCCGGCCGCCACGGGCGATGATGGCGCCCCCGCGGAAGACGGTACGATCGAGAGGACGGGCAGCGACGGCCTCTGCCAGCGACGCGGCAGGCAAGATGTTAAAATCGGCGGGCGAGCCGGCCTGGAGTGAGCCGACGGGGCGGCCGAGGATCTCGGCCGGCGCCTGGGTTGCCAGGCGGAAGGCCGCTGCCAGATCCTCATCCGAACGAAGATCCTGGCGATCGCAGAGAATGCCGACACGCTCCAGCATATCGCCATTGCCGAAGGGCGACCAAGCGTCGCGGATATTGTCGTTGGCACAGAAGCACCGGACGCCGGCGGCGGCAAGCCGCTTGACTGGCGGCATGGGCACGGGTCCTGGGGCGCTGGTCATGATCGCTACGCCCGACCTGGCGAGTACTGCGGCGGTGCGGCCGAAATCGGCATCCCCCAACTCGCCGAGGCAGAAGGCGTGGCTGACGACCACTTTTCCTTCGAGACCGAGCGCTACCGTGCGGTCGGCGATCTGGCGCAGCTCGAAAGCGCCGAGCGCGCCGCCGTCATGTAGATGGATATCAAGCCCGACGCCGTATTTGCCGGCGACGGCGAAGATCGCATCGAGATGGCCGGTCACGTCGTTATCGATGCCGGCAGGATCGAGGCCACCGACGAGATCGGCGCCGGCGGCGATCGCCGCATCGAGCAGCCCTGCGGTGCCGGGATCGCGGAGCACGCCGGATTGCGGGAACGCAACGGTCTGGATATCGACGAGATGACCATGGCTCTGCTTCAGCGAGAGCACGGCCTCCAGACCCTTCAGGCCAACTTCGGTATCGATATCGACGTGGCTGCGCACGGAGAGCGTTCCATAGGCTGCGAGCTTCTCCAGCAGGGCGCCGCCGCGGGCTTCGACCGATAAAGACACCGTGCGCCGCAGGGATTTTTCCGCCTCGATGCGCTTGGCGACGGTATCGCCGGGGATATGCGGGATGAAAGGCAGTCCGATCAGGGTCTTGTCGAGATGAATATGACCGTCAACGAAAGGATGGCAAAGCAGGCCGCCGGCAGCATCAAACCGCGGCACCGCGGGGTCGATGCCGGACGCCGCATTCGGACCGATCGCGGCGATCCGGTCATTTGCCAGAATGAGCGAGACGATCGCGCCGGCTTCGGTCCTGGCATTTTCGATTACGAGGCTCGGCGTCATCAATCCTTCCATCATCCGCTATGCGATCAGCCCAACCCTGCACGCCGCAACGACGCGATAGAGGGGATCCTTCCAAACCTCTTCCTCCTGCAAGGCGGAAAAAACCAGGCTGACATCGTGTTCGTCGTCCGAAGCGATCGCGGCGCGTTTGATCTCTGCCCAGACGGGCGCCTCTCGACTGCGCATTTCTTCCAGCGCCTCGGCGGTGGGAAGTTCTGGAAAGCCGATCTTCGGCACCAGCGAGGCAATCACCTGCCAGAAAGCGCGGTAAAAGGGCTCGGCATTTTCCAGGTGTAGAGAGACGAGGCGCAGCCAATGCAGGCCAGTGACGGAATGGAGTGCGGAGAAATCCATGGTTCCGGCGAAGAGCGCAAGCGAAGTCGCGGCCATGCGGCGCGGCGTAGCTGCGCCGAAAGCCAGGCGATCGATAACAGGACGGAAGCCCGGAAGGGCAGCGACAGCGCGGATATTATGCCAGAGCAGATCCGTTTCCGGCGCATAATCGCGGATGCCTTCGATATTGCTGACATCGGCAAGCACCCTTCCAGGATCGTCCGTATCGGGAGCGGTGCCGGTCGCGGGGGGAAGCGGCAGATAACAGGCCGCCCAATAGCCAAGCGCGGTGCCGACCTCCTCGTTGTCCTTTTTGAGGACACCATAAGCAAGACGCATCAGCGGATGCATGGCGCTGCCGGCAAGGCCGTTCACCATGGCAGGCAGGTAGGTTCGGATAACGGCATCAATGCCGAGCCGGTGGGTTTCGCCGATGAAGAAGGCGCGGTAATCCGTCTCGCGGGTGCGGTCGCCAAGCGCCTCGGCCCAGGCTGCCCTGAAAATCGGAGCAACCGGCGGCGGCATCGGCTGAAGCTTGTGGCTGTCGCGATACTGCTCGTACCACTGATCCAGCCGTTCCGGCGAGGCACCGAGGCGATCAAGCGCGATCAGCACCATTGGAACATGGTTGGCGAGGAGGTAAGGAAATTCGACACTGTCCTCGCGCGCGCGCGAAAGGATGGTCTCCAGTCCGGAAAATTGAACGGCGGCGGCCTGTCTCATGCCAAAACCTCTCTTGATGTCGTGACGTCATCGTCTATGCCAGGATCGAAATGCGGTTCGTCATAGGCGGCCAATGCTTCAAGATACCGGTTGGAGTCCTCGATGAACAGCGCTTTCACCAGGGCACCGACGATGCGCGGCACGCCGTATTTGAGACCGGTGACGCCATTGCTGATGGGGCCGAGGCTCGCCAGCGCGCCGGCATTGAACATATGGATGCGCGAGACCCAGCCGGCTTCAGCGTGTCTCGGCATAAGTTCGAAACCAGGACCGAGATAGGGATGGTCGGCAAGCATGGCATTCTCTTCTCCCTGCGGCGGCTGGAAACGGTCCTTCCAAAGTGCTGCGGCCTCGGTAAGGCTGGCAAGCTCGGGCCTGAGCGCGAAATTAATCTCGTAACCGGTGCCCAGCAGAAGGTGATCGGCGTGGAAGATGTCATTTGCGGTCGTCAGCTTGATCTTGCCGCCGTCCATCGAGAGTTCGCCGACGCCACAGCCGAGTTGCATGGTAAAACCAGGGTGGCGGCAGGCTCGGTCATACTGCTCCTGCGTCGGCGGCACCTTGAAATTGAGGTAGAGGTGGGCGAAGCGCCAGCGCTCCAGATCAGGCAGGTCGGCGAAATGGCCGAGGAAGCCGGGGAAGTTTGTCCAGGCGAGAACCTCCGTGCGTGGCAGATCGGCGCTCCGCGCAAACATGGTCACCTTTCTGGCTCCTGTCTCCAGGGCCGCCACCGCCCAGTCGAAGCTCGACGTGCCGCCGCCGAGGATTGCGACATCCCTACCCTCGAGGAAATCGATCGGGATCGGCTCATTGCTATGCGTCCAGGTGGATTTCGGCAGCGTCTTGACCATCGCGGGTATGCGCGGACCGCCGCAGCCGTCGATGCCGGTCGCCATCACCAGATGGCGGCAGGTGATCGTACGGCTGGTGCCGTCACCCTTTGTCAGCGTGAGAGCAAGTTCGGCCCCCGCCGGATTTATCGAGGAAAGCATCGTGCCGTTTTCGACGTCGATACCGACGGTCCTTCGAAACCAGACAAGATATTTCATCCAGTCCTGGCGGCTGATCTTGTCGAGCGCCTCCCAGGCCTCCGTGCCGTTCAGCGCTTCATACCAGGAACGCAACGTCAGGCTGGGGATGCCGAGATCCGGGCCTGAGAGATATTTCGGCGACCGCAGCGTCTGCATGCGGGCGCAGGTCACCCACGGACCTTCGCGACCTTCCTCGCTCTGATCGATAAGATGCACCGAGCGGATGCCGCGCCGCTTCAAAGCAAAAGCAATCGACAGCCCGGAGAAGCCGGCACCGCAGATGACGATGGAATGGAAATCGTCTCTGTCCTCGCCGCCGAGCGCCGGCCAGTCTGCGCCGAGCGCTTCGATGCGCGCCATTTCATCATGTGCGCGGCAATCCAGCTCTTTCAGTCGCTCGTCCGGCGTGGTCGTCATCGATGGGCAGCTCGTGCGCAGTGGATAGGACAGTATAGCAATCGTCACTCCCTGCTATTTTTTAAGCAACGCGCATAAAATATGGACATTCATGCGCGAATATGTTTTATTTTGTGATTTTTAATGTTTACAATTTTTTGTCAAGTGCGCTTGAGTGCGATTTTGTTTGATGTATAGTGCCCCGGCCAATCAAAATAAGGGGAGCAAAAATGAAATCGCTCAGCAGTCTCACACAGAAATTGGCGATCGTAGGCCTCGTCTCGGTCGTTTTTGCCGGCTCAGCCATCGGTGCCGACAAGAAGTATGGCGGCATCACCCTCACGCTTGCCTCGCAGAACGACCAGTTTGCCGCGGTCCTGGCGGCCCTTGCTCCGAAATTCACCGAGGAGACGGGCGCTACCGTCAAGGTCGACATTCTCGACTATGGCTCGCTGCTCACCAAGACGACGACCGATTTCGTCGGCGGCACCGGCGGCTACGATCTCGTTACCATGGATATCGTCTGGTCCGGCCAGTATGCCGAGAACAACTATACGGTCGACCTCACCGACTGGATGAAGCGCGATGCTGCCGAACTGCAGCTCGACGACATCTACCCGACGCTTCTCAATGCGCTCGGCCATTGGGGCGACAAGCAAGTCGCTTTCCCCTTCGCCGGTTATGCCAACGTGCTCGCCTATCGCAAGGATCTGTTTGACGCCGCCGGCCTGAAGGCGCCGACGACGATGGAAGAGTTGGTCGAGGCCGCCTACAAGCTGACCGATCCGGCCAAGAAGACCTACGGCTTCGTCGCCAACGGCCAGAAGGGCCCGGCGGTCGCGCAGGACTGGATGCAGTACAATACCGAAATGGGCGGATCGATCCTCGGCTCGGATGGCAAGCCGGCGCTGAATTCCGAAGCCAATATCAAGAGCCTGACCGTCTACAAGGACCTCTTTATGAAGGCGGCACCTCCCGGCGCCGTTGATTACGACTGGGGCGGACGCGAGGAAAGCTTCCGCCAGGGCATTGCCGCGACCATGCAGACATGGTCGGTCGGCGCACCCGGCTACTATGATCCGTCGATTTCCAAGATCGTCGACAAGGTGGCGATCACGACGGCGCCGCGCGGCGCCGGCCTGCCGAAGCTCTACGGCATAGGCGGTTGGGGCATGGCGATCAACGCCGGCATCAAGGACACGCAGAAGGAAGCCGCCTGGGCTTTCATCAAGTGGCTGGTCAGCCCGCCGGTGCACAAGGAATTCAACATGATGGGCGCCGGCAGCTTCCTGCGCAAGAGCGAGATGACCGATCCCGATCTTCTGAATAAGTTCCCCTTCCTGCCCGTCATCGCCGAAACCTTCGAGCATGGCGACGGCGAATATCGTCCGCGCATCCCGCAATATCCGGAGATTCAGGATCTGCTCGGCACCGCCGTCAACGACGTGCTCGTCGGCAATGCCGATCCTAAGAAGGCGCTCGATGCCGCTCAGGAAGCCGCCGCAAAGCTGTTCTGAGAACAAAACAGTTTCCTCCCAGGGGCCGCGCAACCTACGTCGCGGCCCCGCCATTTCCAGACCATTGATCCGATGCGCCTCAGGCTTCATGATCGGGTGAGCCGCGGGCTTGATCCCGGTAGCGCGCATCGAACCAGGAACCTGATGGACATGACGTGACCCTATCCCTCACTTCCGCGCTGAAGCCCACCCCGGCCTTCAGCGTTTCCTATCTGGAGCGCAGGCGGCTGTTCTTCATCCTGATGACACTGCCGGCCGTCATCTACGTGCTGGTCATCGGCGTCTGGCCGCTGGCGCAGGGCATCTGGTTCAGCCTCTACGAATATAATTTGCTCAAACCGGCGCGGACGCATTTCGTCGGCCTCGGCAATTATATCGATCTTCTCTCCGACACGGTGACGCGCGGGGCCTTCGTCAACACTGTCATCTTCACGGTCGGCGCTGTGACTGTCGAATTGCTGCTCGGCTTTGCCATAGCGCTGGCGCTCTGGCGCGATGATCGCTTCAACCGGATCTGTCTGGCGCTGATCCTCATTCCAGTAACGATCACGCCGCTTGTGGTCGGACTGATCTTCCGGGCGCTGTTGCTCGCCGACTACGGGCTCGTCGGCTACTATCTTGCCGAGTTCGGGATTTCCAATCCGCGTGGGCTTTTCGCCAATGCGAACTCGGCGCTAGCAACCCTTATCTTCGTCGACATCTGGGAATGGACGCCGCTCGTGGCGCTGATCCTGCTCGCCGGCCTGAAGGCATTGCCGGGCGATATTCTCGAGGCATCGGAAGTGGATGGAGCGACAGCGTTGCAGCGTCTGAGGATCATCGTCATTCCGCTCATGCTGCCTTCGATCCTGCTGGCGCTGACGCTGCGCACCATCGATGCCTTTCGCATCTTCGACAGCGTCTACGTGACGACAGGCGGCGGGCCGGGCAATGCAACCAACACGCTGATGCTGCATGCGGTAAAGCAGGGGCTTGAATTCTTCAATATCGGCCGCGCCTCGGCGATATCAAATCTGACGCTGATCTGCATCGCCGTGATCGCTGCAGGCTTCATCCTGTTGATCCGCAAGGCGGACAGAAAGGCGAACGGGCGATGAGCGCACGTACTCTCAACCGCATCGGCGAGCGCAGCTTCATCCTTGTCATGCTCGCCTTTTTCCTGCTGCCCTTCCTGTGGCTGGCATCGACCGCTTACAAACCATCGCGCGACATCTTCTCGATCCCGCCGAAACTGACCTTCACACCAACCTTCGAACAGTTCGCGACAGTTTTCCGCCTGTTCGATGTCTGGAGCCTCGTTTCGTCGAGCCTGCTGATTGCCGGCGGTTCCGTCATCCTGTCGCTGCTTCTCGGCGTGCCGGCAGGCTATGCGCTGGCACGCTCGACCAGCCGCTATGCCATTGCAGTTGCCTATTTCTTCATGGCGATCCGCATGGTGCCGGCCGTGGCGGCGCTGATCCCCTTCTATCTGATGATGCGCGATATCGGGCTGCTCGGCAGCTGGATTGCCGTCGTCCTCATCAACGCAATGCTGAATTCGGCCTTCGTCACCTGGATGATGTTTTCCTATTTCCGCAGCCTGCCGAAGGAGCTGGAAGAGGCGGCATTGACAGATGGATGTACGCTCTTCGGCGCCTTCTGGCGCGTGGCGCTGCCGGCGGTGCGCTCAGGCGTCGTCGCCTCTACACTGTTTTGCCTGATGTTTTCCTGGAACGACTTCCTCTATCCGATGTTTCTCACCCGGCTCGATTCCAAGCCGATCTCGGTGGCGCTGCTTTCAGCCTATGGAACGAAGGACATCACCTGGGGCACGCTCGGCGCGCTGGCGCATTTTTCGACGATCCCGATCGTGCTGATCGTGCTCTTCCTCAATCGTTATTTCGTGCAGGGCCTGACAAAAGGCATTCACTAAAGAGACGCTGCGCTCAAGCGCGGATCGCCGCTTCGGTCGCGGCATCGAAGACGTGGATCCGGGCGGGATCGGCGGCAAGCGACAGGCGCTCGCCGATCTTCACCCGGTTGGTGCCGTCAACGATGACGCGCAGCTGCGGGGCAGAGAGTGTCACGTCGTCCTCTTCGGCAGAGAGCGACTTCAACCGGTCGGCGGCTTCGACATCGACGTGGACGAGCAGGTTGGCGCCGAGATCCTCAATGAAGGCGACGGACCCGGCCAAACCACCGGCATCGACCGTCCGGAAGGCTTCCGGGCGGATGCCGAGCACGACGGCACGCCCGGCGGCGGAGGCGATGCGCGGCCGCTCGGCAAGCACCTCGCCCGAGAAAAGGATGGATGCCTGGCCGAAGCGGGCCTCGGGGCCGTTTTCCGTCACGAAGAGATCGGCCGCCAGCAGGTTCATCGCCGGCGAGCCCATGAAACTTGCGACGAAGAGATTGGCCGGCTGATCGTAGAGGCTGCGCGGCGTACCGAGCTGCTGAAGGACGCCGCTCCTCATGACGGCGACACGATCACCCATGGTCATCGCTTCGACCTGGTCGTGGGTGACATAGACCGTCGTTATGCCCGACATCTTCTGCATGCGGGCGATTTCTGCGCGCATTTGGCCGCGCAGGCGGGCATCGAGATTGGAAAGCGGCTCATCCATCAGGAAGGCCTGGGGGCTGCGGGCCAACGCCCGGCCCATGGCGACGCGCTGGCGTTGGCCGCCGGAGAGTTGGGCGGGCTTGCGGGCGAGATAGTCCTCGAGCTCCAGGAGCTTCGCCGTCTCCTGCACCTTGCGGGCGATGTCGGACTTGTCGAGGCCGCGAACGCGAAGGCCGAAGCCGATATTCTCGGCCACCGTCAGATGCGGGTAAAGCGCGTAGGATTGGAAGACCATGGCGATATCGCGGTCGCGCGGGGCAAGATCGTTGACGACGGCGCCGTTGATCGTCAGGCGGCCATCGGTGATCTCCTCGAGGCCCGCGATCATGCGCAGCGCCGTCGACTTGCCGCAGCCGGAGGGGCCAACCAGGACCAGGAATTCGCCGTCGCGTATGGTCATGTTCAGGTTGCGGATCGCCGCATAACCATCGCCATAGCTCTTGCTGATCTGGTCGAAGACGATTTCAGCCATGCTCTTTCCTTGCTGAACGGGAGGCCTGTTGCAGCCCCTGAACGGGTCAGGTCGTGTAGACGCCGCCGGTGACGTTGACGCCCTGCCCGGTCATGAAGCGGGCCGAATTCGAGCAGAGGAAAACGACAACATCGGCCACATCTTCAGGCGTTTCCAGCCGGCCGAGCGGCGTCTGGGCGATATAATCTGCCACGACGCGTTCGGGCGTTACGCCGCGCAGGGTCGCCTCCCAGGCGATCTCGCGCTCCTGCATGCCAGTCTTGACGAAACCGGGGCAGACGGCATTGACGCGGATGCCCGAAGCCGCAAGCTCGCGGGCGAGCGCCTGCGTCCAGCCGAGCACGGCGAACTTGCTGGCGGAATAATGGGCCAGCAGCGGCGCGCCGATTTTTGCGGCGAGCGAGGCGGTGTTGACGATGACGCCGGTACCGATGCTCGTAAAACGGCGCGCGGCAACCTGGTTGGACAGGAAGATGCCGCGAATGTTGACGTCGAAATTATAGTCCCATTCCTCGTCGGTCAGTTCCAGCGCATGCTGCATCGTGGAGACACCGGCATTGGCGCAGAGGATCTCGTAACCGCCGGTCCTCTCGACAACCTCGGAAAAGGTCGCCTCGACCGAGGCTCGCTTGCGAACGTCGATCGCATAAGCAGTGGCGCCGTTGCCGATCTCGGCCGCCGTCTGTTCGGCGGCAGCTAGGTTGATGTCGCAGATCGCCACCTGGATCGACTGGCGGGAGAGCGCGGTCGCGATCGCGCGCCCTATCCCTGTCGCTCCGCCGGTTACGATCGCACGCTTGCCGGATAGTTCTGGAAAGCTCGGAGACTGCATGCCCGCCCTCATCGAATGGAAACATCACCGATCATATATCAACAAAATCATACACAACAAGAGAAATTTATGTTTGAATTTGTTCGACTCATTCGATACATAGAAGGCAACAATCAGTTCGTAGCCACGGGTTGCGACGGCGGGAGGATCAGAACGGTATCATGGACGCGGAACAGCAGATGGTCGCCGCAGCGGAAAAACCGAAGGTTCTGGCCCAGGTGCGGCATGCGCGCATCCTGGAGACACTGGCGCGCAAAGGCGCGGTCTCCGTCAGCGACGTCGCCTCCCAGCTTGCCGTTTCCGAAATGACCGTCCGCCGCGACCTGATCGAGCTCGAGAAGGACGGCAGGCTGGTGCGCACCCATGGCGGCGCAGTGCGCAGAGGCAAGGCCTTCGAGCCGATCGCCAACGAGGCTGTCGACCGCGAAGAACCGACTTTCGAATCCCGACTGACGCGCAATGCCGCCTCGAAGCGAACCATCGCGATGGCAGCCGCAGGCGTTGCTGCCGGCGCGCGAACCCTGGCGCTCGACGTCGGCACCACGACCTATCTGCTTTCCGGCCTGCTGCTCAACCAGCCGCATACGAAGATCTTCACCAACAGTGTGCGCAACGCGATGCAGCTCGGCGCCGGCTCTGGCGAGGTCTACCTGCCGGGCGGGCGCATGCGTGGCGAGGAAATGGCGATCAGCAGCCAGTCCGCCGTCTTGCAATTCGGGGAACTCTGGTTCGACATCGCCTTCGTCGGCGTGTCCGGGATCACGGCGCAGGGAATTTACGACTATTCCTTCGAAGACACCGACATGAAACGGGTTTATCTGCGCCGCGCGACACAGAAGGTGGTGCTTTGCGATTCCAGCAAATTCAAGCGCATGTCGCTGGTGCATATCGCGCCGCTGCAGCAATTCGACATGCTGATCACCGATGCCATGCCGCCGTCCGACCTTGCCGATGCGCTCGCCACTGCCGGCGTCGAGGTGCGCATCGCGCCCGAGGAGCAGCCACTGCTTTGATTGCCCTTTCGCATCCGATCTTCCAGCGGATGCCCGTCCACTCGATTGCGCTTCAGGGAGTTTTCGCATGGTCTTCGACTTTTTCGGCGTCAAGAAGAAAGTAGTCATCGCCATGGCGCATATCGGCGCCCTGCCCGGCTCGCCCGCCCATGACGTCGCCGGCGGGCTGAATAAGCTCGTCGACGACGCGCTTTCCGATGTCGAGAAACTGCAAGCGGGCGGTGTCGACGCCATCATGTTTGGCAACGAGAACGACCGGCCCTACGTCTTCCAGGCGCCGCCGGAAGGACTGGCGGCGATGACCTCGATCGTCGAGCGGGTAAAGCCGCATCTGACCGTACCGTTCGGCGTCAACTATCTCTGGGATCCCTCGGCAAGCGTTGCGATCGGCGCGGTGACTGGCGCGAGCTTCGTTCGCGAGATCTTCACCGGCGTCTTTGCCTCCGACATGGGGATCTGGCAGCCCGATTGCGCCAAGGCGGCGCGGCTGCGGCGCAGTCTCGGCCGCGACGACATGAAGATGCTCTTCAACATCAACGCCGAATTTGCCCATTCGCTGGACCAGCGACCGATTGAACTCAGAGCGAAGAGCGCAGTATTCTCGTCGCTCGCCGATGCCATCTTGGTTTCCGGGCCGCTGACTGGACAGGCAGTCGATCAATCAGACCTGAGACGTGTCTGCGAGACCGTCAGGGATGTCCCAGTCTTTGCCAATACCGGCGTGAACAAGGACAATGTGCGCGACATATTGAGCGTTGCCAGCGGTGTCATCATCGGCACACATTTCAAGGTGGACGGCAATACGTGGAACCCCGTCGACGGCGACCGTGTAAAGCGCTTCATGGAGACTGTCGAGACGCTGCGTTGAACAACGGAACCGCCATGTCCATCACGCTCGGCCTCGATATCGGCACCACCTCCACCATCGGCATCTTGATCGAGTTGCCGAACCGCGTGCTCGGGCTCACCTCACGGCCTTCGACGCTTCATTCACCGCAGCATGGCTGGGCCGAGGAAGACCCGGCGAAATGGTGGGCGAATGTCTGTGAGGTTACCAGGGAACTGCTTGCAACGAGTGGCATTGAGGCCGGACAAATCTCGGCCGTTGGCGTGACGGGCATGCTGCCGGCCGTCGTGCTGCTTGACGACGCTGGCCAAGTGCTGAGGCCCAGCATCCAGCAGAGCGACGGGCGTTGCGGCGAAGAAGTCGAGGAACTTAAGGGAGAGTGGGATGAGACGGATTTTCTCCGCCGGGCGGGAAACGGCATCAACCAGCAGCTGGTGACGGCAAAACTGCGCTGGATCGCCCGGCACGAACCGACGGTCTTCGAGCGCATTGTCACCGTTATGGGGTCCTATGATTTCATCAACTGGAAGCTGACCGGCGTGAAGGCAATCGAACAGAACTGGGCGCTGGAAGCGGGCTTCGTCGATATTAATACCGGCAATCTCGACGACGAACTCATCGGGCTTGCCAGAATTCTGCGGGAGGCCATTCCTGGGAAGGCGGTATCGCATGAGGTGCTTGGCCATGTGACCGACGAAGCCGCCAAGGCGACGGGGCTTGCAGTTGGAACGCCTGTCATCGGCGGGGCAGCCGACATGATCGCGTCGGCTTTCGGCGCGGGGATCAATAAGGCCGGCGACGTGCTGCTGAAATTCGGGGGTGCAGTGGATATTCTGACGGCGACCGATGTCGTGCGGCCCGATCCCCGTATGTTTCTCGATTATCATCTGGTTCCAGGGCTCTATATGCCGAACGGCTGCATGTCGACCGGCGGCTCGGGGCTCAACTGGTTTATCGGCACCTTCGCCAAATACGAGGAGATCGCGGCAAAGGCGGAGGGAATATCCGTGCACCGCTATCTCGACCGGTTGGCCGCGCAATGCGCGCCCGGCGCGGACGGGCTGACAATCCTGCCTTACTTCCTCGGCGAGAAGACACCGATTCACGACGCCGGCGCGCGCGGACTGATCGAGGGACTGACGCTGTCGCATCATATCGGCCATCTCTGGCGGGCGATGCTGGAAGCCTATGCCTATGCGCTGCGTCATCATATCGACGTCCTGAACGACATCGGTCACCCGACGACACGTTTCATCGTCTCCGACGGCGGATCGCAGAGCCGGATCTGGATGCAGATCGTTTCCGATGTGCTGCAGCAGCCACTACAAGGTCTGACCGGCCATCCCGGCTCCTGCCTCGGCGTCGCCTGGGCAGCGGCGATCGGCGCCGGACTGACCGAGGACTGGTCCGGTGTAACCGCCTTTGTCAGCCAGGGTGAAAGTATCGTGCCCAATCCCAACAATGCGGCGGTTTATAACGAGGGCTATCGGACCTATCGTGCGCTTTACAGACCATAGACTCAGCGGAATTCGAGCGCGATGACAGGGATAGACCGGGATCCGACGATGCAGGCAACTGGACGTGGCGGCATGGTGACGAGTCCGCATGCGCTGGCGAGCGAGGCGGGCGCGGCAATCCTGCGGGCCGGCGGCAACGCGCTGGAAGCTGCGATCGCCATCGGCAGCACGATCGCTGTCGTCTATCCGCATTTCTGCGGGCTTGGCGGCGATTCCGTCTGGATTGTTGCCGATCGCAGCGGGCGGAAGACATGTTTTCTCGGCATCGGCCAGGCGGCGCAGAAATTGCCGGATTTCGACGGAAAAATTCCGCTACGCGGACCGCTTTCGGCGTTGACCTCGGCCTGCGCGGTTGATGCGTGGCGGCACGCGTATGACTATTCCGCGCGGCACTGGGGCGGTAAGATCGACTTTCCTGTCTTGCTTGTTGATGCGATCCGCCACGCGGGAAAGGGGTTTCCCATCACGCGCTCGCAGAGCTTCTGGCTTGCCTTCCGGCGGGCGGAAGCGGCCGGCTGGCCGGGTTTTGCGGCGCTTTTCATGGCGGATGGCGCGGCGCCGGAAACAGGCAGCCTGTTCCAGCAGGCGAATTTGGCGCGGTCGCTTTCGCTGATTGCCCGCGATGGGCCACGTTCATTCTACGAGGGCGAACTGGCCGCAAAGATCGCGGCAGGGCTGCAGGCTGTGGGCTCTCCACTGACCAGTGACGATCTTGAGGCGACCCGAACGCGCGAGGTCGCGCCCGTCAGTCTTTCCTATCGGGGATTTGAGCTGCTTGCGCCGCCGCCGCCGACACAGGGTCTCACGACACTGGCGATTATGGGGATTCTCGCCCATTTTGACATTGCCGCCCATAAGGCCGGCAGCGCAGACCATCTGCATCTCTGCGTCGAAGCTGTCAAACGCGCTTTTCTCGATCGCCACAGCATTGCCGATCCCGATGTCGCATCGCAGCCGGTAGAGGAATGGCTAAGCACGCAGCACCTTGCGCAGGCGGCGGCCTCCATCGATCCCGTGCGGGCGCTTGAATGGCCGGCGCCCTTTCGCAGCAGCGACACCGTGTTCTTTGCCGTAACGGATGCCGTGGGCGGCAGCGTCAGCGTCTTGCAGAGCACTTATTTCGACTGGGGCAGCGGCGTGGTTGTCGGCGATACGGGTATTCTCTGGCAGAACCGCGGGGCGGCCTTTTCGCCCGATCCCAAGCATGTCAATGGCATCGCCCCCGGCAAGCGTCCTTTCTACACGTTGAACCCCGGCCTCGGCCTGCGCAACAGCAGGCCGGCCCTGCTTTATGGCACGCAAGGCGCCGACGGCCAGCCGCAGACACTGGCGATGCTGCTGACCCGGCTGATCGACTTTGACGAGGAACCGGCAGCAGCGCTGGCCGGTCCGCGCTTTCTTCTCGGCAAGACATTTTCCGATAGCCGCGACAGCCTGAAGCTGGAAAGCGACGTGGGTGAAACAGTGCTTGCGGAACTGGCCGCTCGAGGCCACGTCCTATCTCCGATCGAAGCGCGGAGCCCGCTCGCGGGACAGGCTGGCGTGATTGCCATCGATGAGAGCGGAATGGCGACCGGCGCGCATGATCCACGTGGCGAGGGCTTGGCGATCGGAATCTCTTCCGTCGCCGACCGAAGCCGGCTCCAGTGTGAGTGAGCGCTGCAAGACGTGTGTCGCGATGGCGATGCCGGCGACGATCAACGGGGATTGATTTCAGGCCAGACGCTCCAGGCGGCTGCGAACCAGCCAACTTCGCGGGCGGAAAGTCACGGCTTTTGTCACAATGCTGACTGGCAGGCGGTGAAGTGACGGGCAACAGCCTCGGCGTGAGCATCGAAGCGCCGGCACAGCGCGATGTTGTGGGGCGTCGAGGCCGGCAGTCCGCGCGGGAGCCACAACTCGACGCGCGCGGCTAGGCTGCGCCATGGGTGCAACCCCTGCAGTGTTACCTCCACCGTGTTGCGTCGCCGGCGGTGCAGCCGCGGGGTGGCGAGGAATCGGCAAAGGTGTTTACGAGCCTGGCGCAGCCCCAGCTGCTGTTCGGCCAGGCATGGAATTGTTGAGCGCGATGCCAATCTCATCATCGGGGCTGTCGGTGGTGGTAACAGCGATACCAGCGGAAGCCGGTCAGAACGACGGCCGCAATCGTTTCCGTAAGCAGCCGGCGAACCAGCTTTTTCACGATATTCGTTTAAATACAAACTTCGCGGTCTCACCAGTCGAAGCTGTCAGGCCTACCGCCGAGGACTTTTGCAAAAGAAACCCCGACGCCATATCCTCGCCTTGACGATGCCCCTTCGCCAAGGTCATTCAGGCGCCAAGGTGTAGCAGAGCAAGGACGGGGATCCTTATGATGGGACAAGATACAACTCACTTCCAGGAGCGGATGACGATTGTCGGTGATCTCAAGGCTGCTTCCTTTGTCCCTTGGATCCGGCGCCATGCCGCCAAGCTAGGCCTCTCGCACACCATATCTCATACGAGTTCCATGCGGATCGAACTTGAGGTTGCTGGGCCGGAGGAACTGATCGACATGATGGAGATGGGATGCTCTCTCGGGCCCATCGACGTATGGGTCGAGAGGATAGATCGCGCGGCGATCAGCGGCGAAAGGACCTAGTATCGGGCTGCGGCGTATTTCCATCGTGCATATTATTTACTCAATGTTGCCAATGCGAAATAATTATGCAAACCTGATAAGGTTGAGCGGAATTGCCGCGATGCCGAGGTGAAGCGTGCTCGACAAGCATATGATTTTGTTTGGGAACTCTAGTCATGCCATCCGCTACGACCGGCTTTTGGACGCCAGTCGCCCTTTCCCGGGATTTGCCGGCCGGAACCGTAATGCCGGCACGGACGGCAGCCGGATCGATTGCCCTGTGGCGCAGCGCTTCGGGGCGCATATCGGCATCGGCGGATCGCTGTCCGCATCGTGGCATGCGCCTATCTCACGGCTTCGTGCGCGGCGAGACGCTTTCCTGCATCTATCACGGTTGGAGCTACGGACAGGCCGGAAACTGTCTCCGCATTCCGGCCCATCCGGGGCTGACGCCACCGGAAACCATCCGCGTCGCCACCCATGACGTCGAGGAAACAGATAACGTGATCTGGGTGGCTGTGGGTACGCCCGCTTCGAAGCCGCCGAAGTTTGATGGCTTCACTCCCTTGCGTTCGCTGACGGCGTTCACCGGCATCGCGGCGATCGAGGCGGCGGCCGGTGCGAAGGCGAGCCCTGACGGTCTTGTCGAGATCGACGCATCCACCGGGGCCGTCTGTCTGTTATTATCCGCTTGGGAAGACGGACAGACGTTGATCCATGTGCTGCTGAAGGCTGACACCGGCCCCGCGGCGGGCATCGGTGCTTCACGGGCGGCCGAGAGCTTGCGCCGCCGGGCTGAAGGTCTTCAGAGGGAGATCGCGCAATGACCATGCAGGCGATGATCGACGAATGGTATCCGGTCGGGCTTTTCAGCCAGCTCGACAGCGCCGGCCGCACAACGGCTCTGATGGGCGAGCCGATCGAAGTGGCGCGCGATGCCGATGGCAATGCGAAGGTGACGGGCGGAGACGGCCGCGTTCTGCCGGTGCGTGTGCGTTACGGTCATGTCTGGTCCTCTCTCGGCGAGCCGAAAAAGGAACTTTTCCCCATTCCCGAGGCCGATCAGCCCGGTCGCCGCTTCGTCGATGTCGGCGTGGTGCGGGTGCGCTGCTCGCCCCTGCGCGCCGTCGAGAACTTTCTCGACATCGCCCATTTCCCCTTCGTCCACACCGACATTCTCGGCGCAGAGCCGCACACCGAGGTCCAGAACTACAAGGTCGAGATCCGCGAGGAAGAAGACGAGGTCTGGGCAACGCAGGTGAAATTCTACCAGCCGCAGGCCGCCAAGTCGGCAAGCGGGGGGATCACCACGGAATACATGTACCGGGTGCCGGCGCCCACCTGCTCCGTGCTTTACAAGACCTGCCCGCCGCGCCCGAGTGAATGGGATGTCATCACGCTCTTCGTGCAGCCGCTGGCTGAGGACCTCTGCGACGTCTGGCCATGGATGGCGCTCTTCGACGACGAAACCGCGATGACCGATCTCATCCATTTCCAGCAGACGATCTTTCTGCAGGACCGTTCGATCCTCGAAAACCAGATCCCGCGGCTGTTGCCGCTCGACCCCGGCATGGAAATCCCGACGCGTGCCGATCTGACATCGATCGCCTACAGGCGCTGGCTGAAGCGCCACAATTATACCTACGGCGCACAGCTGGTGGCGCAATGAAGCTCTACGACTACATTCTCTCGCCCAGTTGCTACAAGGTGCGTCTGATGGCGGCGCTGACCGGCGTGAAGCTTGATCTGCGCCCGGTGGATTTCCATCCCGGCGCCGAGCATCGCGGCATCGAGCTGCTTGCGCTCAATCCGGCAGGCTCCATTCCGATCCTGGAGGATGGCGACCTTATCCTGACGGAATCGTCGGCGATCCTCGTCTATCTCGCCGCCAAGGCAGCACCCGAATGGCTCGGCAACCGCAAGGCCGCGGAAGCGGCGCGGGTGCAGCAATGGCTGTCCTTTTCCGGCCGGCTGACGGCAAGCCTCGGGGCAGCGCGACTCCATGAGATGCTGCTGCGGCCGGGCGATATTGGCGCGTTGCAGGCCCAGGGCATCGCCGCCCTTCGCGAGCTTGAAGCCGGGCTTGTCGAGCAGGGCCTTCGCGGCATGCGTTTCCTCGCCGCCGACCGGCCGACAATTGCCGACATCGCCTGCTTTCCCTATGTGGCGCTGGCTCCCGATGGCGGCGTCACGCTGGATACTTATCCTGCGATCCGGCTCTGGTCCCGGGCACTCCGCGCCCTCGACAGGTTTATCGAGATGCCGGGTATTCACCGGCTGCACGAGTTGAAGCCCGAACCTCAAATCGAACCGGGCGAGGCGTGAGATGGCTGGATATCTCCTGAAGAACTGCGCAGCCGTGATTGTCGACGAGGGCAAGGGACCGGTCGTTCATCGCAATGTCGATCTTCTGACCAGCGGTCCGGCGATCCTGGCGATCGGCGAAAATCTGGAGGCGGACGCGCTCCCTGCCGGCACGACCGTTGAGGATGCTGCCGGCTGGTTTGTCTATCCAGGTCTCGTCAACACCCATCATCACTTCTTTCAGTGCTTCGTGCGCAACCGCGCCGATCTCGACTGGACGAAGCTTTCGGTCATCGAGTGGCTGGACCGCATCTACCCGATCTTTTCGCAGCTCAATGAGGAGTGCTTTTACCACTCCTCCGTCACGGCGATGGCCGAGATGATCAAGCATGGCTGCACCACAGCCTTTGACCACCAGTACAATTTCCCCCGGCACGCCGGAAAACGGTTGATCGACCGCCAGTTCGAAGCAGCCGAGCTGCTCGGCATGCGTTTCCACGCCGGTCGCGGCGGCAACACCCTGCCGAAGTCGGAAGGCTCGACCATTCCCGACGAGATGCTGGAAACGACCGACGAATTCATCGCCGACTGCGCCCGCCTGATCGAGACCTACCACGATACCGGCCCCTTCAGCATGCGCCAGGTCGTGGTCGCGCCCTGCCAGCCGGTCAATTGCTACCGCGAGACCTTCGTGGAATCGGTGGCATTGGCGCGCGATCGCGGCGTCATGATGCATACCCATGTCGGGGAAGGCGAGAGCCCGGTCATTCAGGCTCGCCACGGCATGCGCACGGTCGACTATCTGGAAGAACTCGGCTTTGCCGGGCCCGACGCCTTCTATGCCCATTGCTGGGAACTGACCCACGACGAACTCAGGAAGATGGCGGCCAGCGGCACCGGTGTGGCGCACTGCCCGGAACCGGTCTATCTGGTCGGCGCGGAGGTTACCGACATTCCCGCCATGGCCGCCTTCGGCCTGCGCATAGGCCTCGGCTGCGACGGTGCGGCCTCCAACGACAATTCCAACCTGATGCACTGCCTGCACTCCGCCTATATGCTGCAGTGCCTCGTCTCCTCCGGCCGTGCCCATCCCGTGCCGCCGCCGGTCGATTTCCTCGGCTACGGCACGACAGGGGGTGCCAGCCTGCTCGGCCGGCGCGATATCGGCCGGCTGGCGCCCGGCATGGCCGCTGACCTGTTTGCGATCGACACCCGCCGCATGGATTATGTCGGCACGCGGCACGATCCGCTGAGCCTGATTGCCCGCGTCGGCATCGGCATGGCGACCGATATGACCATGATCAATGGCCGCATCGTCTGGCAGAAGGGCGAATTCCCCGGTCTCGACGAGGCCAAGCTGTCAGCCGATGCCGAGGCCGCACTATCCGCCGTGGAATTTTAAAAAACCAAAAGAGGGAACTGAGAACATGACCAAACTGACCCGCAGAAACCTGATGACGGCCACTGCCGCCACCGGCCTTGCCGGCGTGCTCGGCAGCCGTCTTGCTTTGGCCGCCGACGAGCCGCTCGGCATCACGCTCGTCGTCCCGTCGCCGATCGGCGACGTCGGCTGGGGGCATGCACTTGCGGCCGGTCTCGAGCCGATCAAGGCCGCTTACGGTGACAAGGTGAAGGTCACCGTGCTCGAGAATATCGCCGAAGGCCCGGACGCCGACCGCATCATGAACAAGACCGTCGCCGACGGAAACAAGTTCCTGGTTGCCGGCTCTTTCGGTTATCAGAACGGCGCCCTGCAGATCGCCCGCCGCGACCCGAGCGTCACGGTCCTGCATGCTTCCGGCTTCCAGGTCGCTCCGAACTTCTCGCCGTTCGCTGCCAAGTATTTCCAGGGCACCTATCTGCTCGGCATGGCTGCCGCAGCACTTTCCAAGACCGGCAAGCTCGGCTCCGTGTCCGCCTTCGCCATTCCCGAACTCATCACTTCGATCAACGCCTTCACCCTCGGCGCCCAGGCCGTCAAGCCCGATATCGAGGTCTCGGTGGTGTGGGTGAACTCCTGGTTCGACCCGGCCAAGGAGCAGGAAGCCGCCAAAGCCTTGATCGCGCAGAAGTGCGACGTGATCTTCTCCAACGCCCAGGACACGCCGTCCGTCATCTCGGCCTGCGAGGAAGCCGGCGTCTACGCCTTCAACCTCAACTCCTCGATGAAGAAATACGCACCGAAAACCTATCTCGGATGCATCTCGACGGACTGGTCGCCGTTCTTCAAGGCATCGGTCGACGCCCATCTCGCCGGCACGTTCAAGGGCGCCAATGCGTTCCTCGGCGTCGCCGACAAGGTCGTCGAAGTGGTCGATTGGAATCCGGATGTTCCGGCAGACGTGATGGCCAAGATCAAGGAGATCGAGGCAAAGATCGCCGACGGCAGCTTCTCGCCCTTCACCGGGCCGATCACCAAGGCCGACGGCAGCGAGGGTGTCGCATCCGGCGCAACCATGGCCGACCCCGAGATCATCGCCATGAACTGGCACGTCAAGGGCGTGTCCACGCCGTTGACGAAATAAGTCATGACGACCCCGCTCCTGTCGCTGCGCGGCATTTCGAAGAGCTACGGCCAGATCCACGCCAATCAGGCAATCGATCTGGACGTGGCTCCGCAATCGATCCATGCGATCCTCGGAGAAAACGGAGCGGGAAAATCGACGCTGATGAAGCTGATCTACGGCGTCGAGCAACCGGACGACGGCGACGTCGTCTGGGAAGGAGAACCCTTGCGCCTCTCCTCCCCCGCCGAGGCGAGGCGCCACGGCATCGGCATGGTCTTCCAGCATTTTTCGCTGTTCGAGACCCTGACCGTCCTTGAGAATATTCGGCTGGTCGTGCCGGGTCGCAAGGCTGAGCTCAAGCAACGCATTCGGACGCTTGGACGGGAATTCGGCCTTGAGGTCGACCCGCTCGCCCATGTGCATGCGCTGTCGGTCGGCGAGCGGCAACGGGTGGAGATCATCCGAAGCCTGATGACCGATCCGAAGCTGCTGATCCTCGACGAGCCCACCTCCGTCCTGCCGCCGCAATTGGTGGAGAAGCTCTTCGACACGCTGCGCCGGCTGCGCGACGGCGGCGTCTCCATCCTGTTGATCTCCCACAAGCTGGAAGAAATCCGGGCGATCTGTGACCGGGCGACGATCCTGCGCGGCGGACGGGTGACCGGGGATGTCGACCCGCGCGAATATGATGCCCATGACCTTGCCCGTATGATGATCGGTCGCGACATGCCCGCCCCCATCTCGGCGCTGCCGCTGTCTGGCGGGGAAAAGCGACTGGAGATCATCGGGTTGGATTATCAGCCCGACGATCCCTTCGCGGTGCCGCTCTCCGGCATCAGCCTCGAAGTGCGTGCCGGCCAAATCCTTGGGATCGCCGGTATTTCGGGCAACGGCCAAAGCGAGCTTGCTGCATTGATTTCAGGTGAGACGGTACTGGGGCGCGACCAACGCGACCGGATCTACATGATGGGGATCGATGTCGGCAGGCTCGATGCGGCCGCGCGGCGGAGGCTCGGATTTGCCTTCGTTCCGGAAGACCGGCTCGGACGCGGCGCCGTACCTGAAATGTCGCTCGCCCTCAACAGCCTGCTGACCGCCCATCCGCTCAAGCTTTTGCGGCACGGTCTCGTCGACAGGGCGCGGGCGATGGCGTTCACCAAGGATTGCATCCGTCAGTATGATGTGCGCACGCCAGGCCCGGATGCGGAAGCCGGCACCCTGTCCGGCGGCAATCTGCAGAAGTTCATCGTTGGCCGGGAAATCATGCTGTCTCCCCAATTGCTTTTCGTGGCGCAGCCGACCTGGGGCGTCGATATCGGCGCTGCATCCGCCATCCGCAGCCGCCTGGTCGCATTGCGCAATCAGGGCATGGCGATCCTCGTCATTTCCGAGGAGCTGGAAGAACTGTTCGAGCTCTGCGATTCCATCCAGGTGCTGCATCACGGCCGGCTCAGCCCGCCGCTCGCAACGCGGGACACGAAGCCCGAGGAGATCGGCCGATACATGACCGGGGCTCAAGCCTCGCCCGAGAAAGTCCATCTATGAGTGCTTGGTCCCCTGCTTTCGTTCCCACCCTGGTCCGCCGGGAGCGCGCCTCGCTTGCTGCGACCTTGCTGGCGCCCGTCATAGCACTTGTCATAGCAATCGCGCTCAACCTCGGCCTTTACATCTTGATGGGCCGTGACCCTGTCGCGGTCGTTTATGCGATGCTTTTCGAGCCTTTCCTCTCCTGGGCGTCATTTTCGGAAGTGCTTTTAAAGGCAGGCCCGCTCCTTCTGATCGCACAGGGACTGGCGATCGGCTTTCGCGCCAAGGTCTTCAACATCGGCGCCGAAGGCCAGTTCATTCTCGGTGCGATCTTCGCCTCTGCCATTCCGGTCTGGTTTCCGCAGGCAACGGGCCAGTGGATCTGGCCGGCAATGCTGCTGCTCGGCGCCATCGGCGGCGCACTATGGGCTTCTCTCACCGCTTTCTGGCGCGTGCGCCTCAACGCCAACGAGATCCTCGTTTCACTGATGCTGAGCCTCGTTGCGGCGCAACTGCTGAACTACCTGCTGCTCGGCCCCTGGAAGGATCCGAACGGCTTCAACTTCCCCCAGTCGGTGATGTTCCAGTATGATGCGATGGTGCCTACCCTAATCGCCGGTACCCGCCTCAATGTCTCATTCCTCATCACGCTCGCCTTGTCGGTTGCGGCCTGGGTTTTCATGCAGAGGAGCTTCATCGGCTACAAGCTGCAGGTCGGCGGTCTGGCGCCGCGGGCTGCCGGCTATGCTGGCTTTAAGGAAGGTTGGGCGATCTGGCTTTCGCTGCTGATCGGCGGTTTTGCAGCTGGTCTTGCCGGTGCCGCCGAAGTCGCAGGCCCGCTCGGCCAGTTGCAGCGTTCGGTCGCGAGCGGCTATGGTTATGCGGCCATCATCGTCGCCTATCTCGGCGGCCTGCATCCGATCGGCATCGTGGTCTCGGCGCTGGTCATGGCGGTCATCTATATCGGTGGCGACAATGCCATGGTCTCGGCCAACCTGCCGATCGCCGCCGTCCGTGTCTTCCAGGGTAGCCTGCTGCTCGCTTACCTCATCGCCGTCGCCTTCGTGCGCTACCGCCTTGAATGGCGCCGCGCCGCCCATCGGAGCCTGTCATGAACGCGATCGAGTTCATTCTTGCCGGCATGCTTGCGGCTGCGACACCGTTTCTTCTGGCAGCCCTCGGCGAACTGGTGGCCGAACGCGCCGGCGTCCTCAACCTCGGGGTCGAGGGATTGATGGCCTTCGGTGCCGTGCTCGCCTTCATTATCGTCTACCAGGGCGGCGGACATCTCCTGGGCTTCGTCGTCGCGGGGCTCGGCAGCGCTGTCCTTTCGCTGCTCTTCGCCTTGGTCACACTGGGATTCCGGGCAAACCAGGTGGCAGCCGGCCTTGCCATCGGCATCCTTGGCCAGGGCCTCTCCGCGCTTTTCGGCAAGACCTATGAAAGCCTCACGGTCAGGGGACTTCCGAAGCTTGCCCTTCCCGGGCTTTCGGAATTGCCGATTGTCGGCGGCCTCTTCGTCCAGGACATCGTCGTGTGGATTTCACTCGCCGCGACCCTCGCTCTCTGGGCCATGTTTGCCTACACCAAGCTTGGGCTCATCGTCCGCGCCGTTGGCGAGAACCCGAAGGCCGCTCACGCGATCGGTTATTCGGTAATGTCAGTCCGCGTTCTCGCTATCGCCTTCGGCGGTGCGATGGCCGGCTTCGCCGGTGCCTATGCGTCGGTGGTCTATACCCCACTCTGGGCCGACGGGATGATCGCCGGGCGCGGCTGGATCGCCATCGCCCTCGTCGTTTTCGGGACTTGGCTCACCGGCCGGATCTTCCTCGGGGCCTGCCTGTTCGGGGCGGTCTCGCTGATGGGGCTTGCAGCCCAGGCAACCGGACTGGACGTTCCCTCGCAATTGCTCTCGAGCCTGCCATATCTCGTCACGATCATCGTGCTCGGCATCATCTCCGCTGACCGTCGTCTGCTGAAACTGAACGGCGTCGCTTCACTCGGCGAACCATTCGAGCGATAGGGGTGCGGAAGGCGGGTTTCGGGATCAAACACCTACTGCATAATTCCTTAAAAAGACGCGCGGCGCTGTAACGTGTCGCCGAAAAAGCCCGTGGTCAGCCGCGATCGCGTTTCTTGCCACCGCGCGCGTCAAATTGGACGAGCAGCGACTTGAGTTCGATCTCGCGAACGCGTCTTGCCGCTTCATCCGGGCTGACCCATTCGAGAATACGCTGACCCCGCTCCTTGAAATCGCCGCTGACCTCCGTGACTTCAATCTGAAACATGTCGACGATACAGGGCGCCACATCGCCATTGTCGAGTTCTTTCAGATAGGTATAGCGGCCGACCGGCTTCTTCTTCACCACCCCGCGTACGCCTGCCTCCTCCCAGGCCTCGATTGCTGCTGCTTCGAAAGGCTTTTTCCCCTTCATCGGCCATCCTTTCGGGATGACCCAGCGCGCGCTCTCGCGAGACGTGATCACCAGGATTTCGACCTCGGATCCGGCATTGCCGTGACGGAAGCAAATAGCACCATATTGTTGACGGAATGCACCGGCGAACAGCACTTCAGGAACAGCAGCGAGCTGTCGCAGCAGTGGTTGGGACTTGTCCGGTCGAGGCTTCCTGGCTTTTTTGCTAGGTGTCATATTGATTGAATTACCGAATTTGCATGTTGCTTCAATTGCCTGAGCGTGTTTATGACACTTTTATGACAATCGGCCGCACGAGGAAGGTTCGCAGGCATGATGAGCATTTTTCGCAAGCTGATGCCACGGGAAGACAGATTCTTTGAAATGTTTTCCAAGCACTCGAAGACCGTCGTTGCTGCGGCGCACGCCCTCGATCAACTTCTGAAGGGCAATGACGTTCAGGAAAACTGCGATCGAATCGTCGCATTGGAAAACGAGGCGGACGACGTCACGCGTGACGTTCTTCTTGCCGTTCGACGAAGCTTCATCACGCCCTTCGACCGGGGAGACATCAAAGACCTCATTCAGTCGATGGATGATGCGATCGACATGATGCACAAGACAGTCAAGACGATCCGCTTGTTCGAGCAATCCAGCTTCGATCCGCTCATGCAGGAGATGGGCAGTGAAATCGTCAAGGCGGCAAACCTTGTCGCGGAAGCGATACCCCTCCTCGACAGATTGGGAGCCAATGCGCAGCGCCTCGCGGCCATCGCGGAGGAGGTCACCCGAGTGGAGGGACGTTCCGATGAGCTCCACGACCAGGGTTTGAAGGATCTGTTTCTGCGACATGGCGCCAGCGGCAATGCGATGGCCTACATGATCGGAAGCGAAATTTACGGAGAGCTGGAGAAAGTCGTCGACCGCTTCGAGGATGTCGCCAACGAAATCAGCGGCATTCTCATCGAGAACGTCTGATGGAAGCCTCCCTCGCTCTGCCGCTGCTTGTCGGCTTGGTCGTCGTCGCCCTGTTCTTCGATTTTCTCAACGGTCTGCATGACGCGGCCAATTCGATTGCCACGATCGTCTCGACCCGCGTCCTGCGGCCGCAATATGCGGTCGCCTGGGCAGCATTCTTCAACTTCATCGCATTCCTGTTCTTCGGCCTGCACGTGGCCGAAACACTGGGGACCGGCATCATCGATCCTGCGATCGTTTCGCCTCAAGTGATTTTCGCCGCACTCATGGGCGCCATCATTTGGAATATTCTTACCTGGATTTTCGGGATTCCGTCGAGCTCGTCGCATGCGCTTGTCGGTGGGCTGGTGGGGGCCGGTCTGGCAAAGGTGGGCTTCAGCTCGATCGTCTGGAACGGCCTCCTAAAGACCGTCGGTGCCATTTTCCTTTCGCCAGCCATCGGCTTCCTGCTTGCCCTCGTGCTGGTGCTCGCCGTCTCCTGGTTATTCATCCGGCAAACGCCGTTTGCGGTGGATCGCACATTTCGCGTCATGCAGTTTGTGTCTGCTTCGCTTTATTCGCTTGGCCACGGCGGGAATGATGCGCAGAAGACGATGGGCATCATCGCGGTGCTCTTGTTCAGCCAGGGATATCTCGGCCCGACATTCTACGTGCCTTTCTGGGTGGTCATTTCCTGCCAGTCGGCAATGGCTCTCGGGACGCTCTTTGGCGGATGGCGGATCGTTCATACCATGGGGTCGAAGATCACCCGGCTCAATCCCATGCAAGGTTTCTGCGCAGAGACGGGCGGAGCGTTGACACTCTTCGGAGCGACGTGGCTCGGTATTCCCGTTTCGACGACGCATACCATCACCGGAGCAATCGTTGGAGTGGGCGCAGCTCGTCGTGTCTCGGCCGTGCGCTGGGGATTGGCCGGCAACATCGTGATAGCCTGGATCGTTACGATGCCAGCGGCTGCAGCAATATCCGCAGCGTTCTACGGCCTCGTATCCTTGCTGCAATGAAATGAGGTGATGGCGAGGCAATCGCCACGCTTGCCCTTCCCTCTTGAGCTTTGCTGCTGGCAAATACCGACGAATAAAGCGAGCAGAACCCATTCTGCCGCCTGCGTCGTGTAGCTTCGATATTGCGTGCACTGCACAAATAGAGCGCTCCCATGACCGCCACTACGCTAGCAATCGCACAAAACGGAAGCAGAAAATAGAAAGCCTAAGAAATAAGCATTCGTCAATTCTTACCATTTCTCCTTTTGCTTCATGCTGTTACCAATTCCTCTCGAAATTGGCACGCTGCTTGCAGGTTCTGAGACGCATCGGTCAACGGCGACCGGTGCAGATAGGCGCGGCATAAGCGCCTACAACAGACACCGACGTCGCAAGGTCTTTGCAATCCGGGATTCTCTCATCCCCTGGACGCAAATTCCGGCGGCGTTTTTTTGTGTCCAAATTCAGCCAGCAGAGGGAACCTGCGCATGACAAAGAATTTGCAGACTGGGATTTCGACAACCGGCATTACCCGCCGCAGCATGCTCAAGACGACCGCAGCGGCTGCCCTCATCGGCGCCGTCAAGGCTGCCTTTCCGTCCGGCGCCTTCGCAGCCGGAGCAGGCCCTGAGGTGACAGGTGTCAAGCTCGGCTTTATCGCTCTCACCGATTCCGCACCGCTGATCATCGCCAAGGAAAAGGGCTTTTTCGACAAGCATGGCCTTCCGGAAACGGATGTGGCCAAACAGGCATCCTGGGGTGCGACCCGCGACAATCTCGTGCTGGGCGGCGCAGCAAACGGCATCGACGGCGCCCATATCCTCTCGCCGCTCCCCTATCTCATGCATACCGGCAAGGTGACGCAGAACAATAAGCCGGTGCCGATGGCGATCCTCGCCCGGCTCAACCTCGACAGCCAGGGCATTTCCGTCGCCAAGGAATATGCCGAAACCGGCGTGCAGCTCGATTCCTCCAAGCTGAAGGCGGCATTCGAGAAAAAGAAGGCGGAGGGCAAGGAGATCAAGGCCGCCATGACCTTCCCGGGCGGCACTCATGACCTCTGGATCCGTTACTGGCTCGCCGCCGGCGGCATCGATCCGAACAAGGACGTATCGACCATCGTCGTGCCGCCGCCGCAGATGGTTGCCAACATGAAGGTCGGCAACATGGACGTCTTCTGTGTGGGCGAACCGTGGAATGAGCAGCTCGTCAACCAGGGCATCGGCTTTACCGCAGCCACCACCGGCGAGCTCTGGAAGGGCCATCCCGAAAAAGCGCTCGGACTGCGCGCCGACTGGATCGAAAAGAATCCCAATGCTGCCAAGGCCCTGCTGATGGCTATCATGGAGGCTCAGCAGTGGTGCGAAAGCATGGACAACAAGGCGGAGATGGCTGACATTCTCGGCAAGCGCCAATGGTTCAACGTTCCGACGAAGGACGTACTCGGCCGCCTCAAGGGCGACATCAATTATGGCAATGGCCGCGAGGTCAAGGCCACCGACCTCTATATGAAGTTCTGGAAAGACGGCGCATCCTACCCGTTCAAGAGCCACGATACCTGGTTCATGACGGAGAACATCCGCTGGGGAAATCTGCCGGCGAGCACCGACATCAAGGCGTTGGTCAACCAGGTGAACCGCGAAGACATCTGGCGCGAGGCCGCCAAGGATCTCGGCGTCGCGGCGGCCGATATTCCGGCATCGTCTTCTCGCGGCAAGGAGATTTTCTTCGACGGCAAGGTCTTCGACCCGGAAAATCCTTCCGCCTATCTCGACAGCCTTTCGATCAAGGCTGCCTCCTGACCCCGGCCTCCGGCGCGCGACGGGCGCGCCGGCCTTTCATTCACGTGAGGAGCGCGTTGATGTCCGCCCTGGCAAATAAAGAAAATCCCTCCATGGCCGCCTCTGCCAAGCCGGCAGCAAAGGTTGTGCCATTTTCCGGCAAACACGGATCGCGGATCGATTTTCGTCGAGCGGCACTGACCGCACTTCGCAATGTCGTCCCGCCGGTCGTCGTGCTGGCACTTATCCTGCTCGTCTGGCAGGTGCTCTGTTCATCGGCGGATGCGTCTTTGCCTTCGCCGCATCGGGTCTGGCAGGATAGCTTTGACCTGATCGCCTTTCCGTTTTTCAACTACGGCTCCCAGGATATCGGGCTCGGCTGGCGCGTGCTCGTTTCGCTGCAGCGCGTCGTTTATGGCTTTGGCCTTGCCGCGGTCGCTGGCGTCATTGTCGGTGCGATCATCGGCCAGTCGGTCTGGGCGATGCGTGGCCTCGATCCGATCTTCCAGGTACTGCGGACGGTTCCGCCGCTCGCCTGGTTGCCGCTGTCGCTCGCGGCATTCCAGGATTCCAACCCTTCGGCGATCTTCGTTATCTTCATCACTTCGATCTGGCCGGTGATCATCAACACCGCCGTCGGCGTCCGCAATATCCCGCAGGATTACCGCAATGTCGCCGAGGTGCTGCGCCTCAATCAGTTCGAATTTTTCTGGAAGATCATGCTGCCATCGGCAGCGCCCTACATCTTCACCGGCCTCAGGATCGGCGTCGGCCTCTCCTGGCTCGCCATCGTCGCGGCCGAAATGCTGACGGGCGGCGTCGGCATCGGCTTCTTCATCTGGGACGCGTGGAACTCGTCGCGCCTTTCGGACATCATCGTCGCGCTCGTCTATATCGGCATCGTCGGCTTCGCTCTCGACAAACTGGTGGCTGCGCTCGGCAAACTCATCACCCGCGGCGCCATGGCCAACTGAGGGAGGTATTTATGAACGCCTATCTTAAGCTCGATCATATCGACAAACATTTCGATCGGGGCGGCGTCCGCGCCGAGGTCCTGAAGGATATCAACCTGACGATATCCGCAGGCGAATTCGTCTCGATCATCGGCCACTCGGGTTGCGGCAAGTCCACTCTCCTCAACCTTATCGCCGGCCTGACGCCGGTTTCGGCGGGCGCCGTGCTGCTTGAAAACCGAGAGGTCAACGGACCGGGACCGGAGCGCGCCGTCGTCTTCCAGAACCACTCGCTGCTGCCCTGGCTGACGGTCTATGAGAACGTCAATCTCGCCGTCTCCAAACTCTTCAGCAGAACGAAGACCAAGGCCGATCGGCATGACTGGGTCATGGCCAACCTCGACCTTGTGCAAATGGCGCATGCGAGGGATAAGCGGCCTTCAGAAATCTCCGGGGGCATGAAACAACGCGTCGGCATTGCCCGCGCACTTGCGATGGAACCGAAGATCCTGCTGCTCGACGAGCCCTTCGGCGCACTCGATGCGCTGACCCGCGCCCATCTTCAGGACGCGGTGATGGAAATCCACGCACGGCTTGGCAATACGATGGTGATGATTACCCATGACGTCGATGAAGCGGTGCTGCTGTCCGATCGCATCGTCATGATGACCAACGGCCCGGCGGCCCGTATCGGCGAAGTGCTCGATGTGACCATGCCCCGCCCCCGCCATCGCATCGAGCTCGCCTCCGATCGGACATATCTCAAATGCCGTGAAGCCGTGCTGAAATTCCTCTATGAACGCCACCGCTTCATCGAAGCGGCGGAGTAGAAACCGGGGAATAACCTCGGCGCTTGCCGGCTTTGATTTTTTTGTCTTCGTGGCGGGTCCGGCAGCGCCTGATTTTAGGCGTTGGGCCCTCTTTATTCCCCGGGCGTTGCAAAGACCGCGCTGGCATCGCTGACAATTTCCACATGGGAATATGCCGCCTGCCCCGCGGCGGCTGCGTCCGCGCGCATGATCGCGGTGACGATCCGGCCGTGCTCCTCATAGGATTTTGCCAGGCGCCCGGGCAGACGGAACTGTGCCCGCCGAAAAGGCGCGAGCCGCGCCCGCGTCTGCGTCACCATCTCGAAGACATGATCATTATGCGCGCCACGATAAAGCCGGGTGTGAAATTCGGTATTGTGAGCCGAATATTCTTCCTCCGCGCCGGCATGCACGAGCCTCACCGATCCCCGATGCTCCAGCTCCAGGGCGCGCCGCTCGTCGACCGTCATACGCTCGGCCGAGAGCCTGGCGCAGATCGCTTCGAGTTCGGCCATCGCTTCGAACATCGAATGCAGATAAGCCTCGGTGACATTGGTAACGACGGCACTACGGTTTGGCTCACGCGCAATCAATCCCATGGCGCCCAGCTCACGCAGAGCCTCGCGTACCGGCGTGCGCGAAACGTCGAAACGAACCGCGAGCGACACCTCGTCCAACTTCGCGCCCGGCAGGATTTCACCCGTGACGATCATGTCGGCAATCGCTCGCACCATCTGTTCGACGGTGGTTCCGGTACGGATCACTTCTCTGCGCCTAGTCTGCTTCACAATACGAATCTGCTCACGTCAACATTCTGCATACAGATGCGGTTCGAGACTCGATAAGTCAAATCTAGCGGAGAAGATATTGTTAAATTTTCGCTTTCTGATGCACGAGCACCTCAGGCAATCCGACTTTATGCCAACCGCGCAGTAACAATGAACAAGAAATATCTATTGATTACTTTTTGCGCAAAGATTCGATCAATCTGCATGCACTTTGCAATGCGCAGATCTTGTCGTTTCAGATAAGCTATAAAAAACAATATATTAATTTCTGGCACATGCATTGCATGCACTTTTCTGTACCCGTTCACAACCGGCCCAGCGCCGCAAGGAGCATTCCGATGACCAAACTCCTTTCCATGAACCGCCGCAATTTCCTCCAGGCTTCCGCTGCCGGTGCGCTCGCCGGCGCCATGCCCGGTCTGATCGGCTCCTCCGCCGCAGCCCAAACCGCGCTGACCGTCGGCTTCATCTATGTCGGCCCCAAGGACGACTACGGGTATAACCAGGCGCATGCGGAGGGTGCGGCCGTTATCAAGGCGCTACCGGGCGTGACGCTGGTCGAAGAAGAGAATGTGCCGGAAACCGTCGACGTCCAGAAGACGATGGAATCCATGATCAACCTGGACGGCGCGACCCTGCTCTTTCCGACCTCCTTCGGCTATTTCGACCCACACATGCTGGCCGTGGCCGCTAAACATCCCGACATCCAGTTCCGGCATTGCGGCGGTCTCTGGCAGGAAGGCAAGAACCCGGCCAATACGGGCTCCTATTTCGGCTATATCTTCCAGGGCCAGTATCTGAACGGCATCGCCGCTGGCCATGCGACGAAGAGCAAGAAGATCGGCTTCGTCGCCGCCAAGCCGATCCCACAGGTTCTGCAGAATATCAACGCCTTCCTGCTCGGCGCACGCACGGTCGATCCTGGTATCACCTGCCAGGTGATCTTCACCGGCGAATGGTCGCTTGCCGTCAAGGAGGCCGAAGCCACCAATGCGCTGGTTGACCAGGGCGCCGACGTCATCACCTGCCACGTCGACAGCCCCAAAGTGGTTGTCGAGACGGCTGCCGGCCGCGGCGCCTACGTCTGCGGCTATCACGCCAACCAGAGCCCGCTTGCTCCCGAAAAGTACCTCACCGGCGCCGAGTGGGCCTGGGGTAACGTCTACAGCGACTTTGTCAAGAAGGCGCAGGCCGGCGAAAAGCTCGGCAACTTCGTGCGTGGTGGCCTGAAGGACGGCTTCGTGAAGATGAGCGCGCTCGGCCCCGGCGTGTCCGCGGAGGGCCGCAAGGCCTTCGAAACCACGCAGGTGGAGATGATGAAGGGCGGCTTCTCGGTTTTCAAGGGACCGTTGAAGGACAATAAGGGCGACACCGTCGTGGCTGCCGACAAGAGCTATGCCGAAGATGCGATCGAGCTCGAAAGCATGAATTACCTGGTCGAGGGCGTCGTCGGGTCCACGGCGTAAACCGCGAAGGGAGAAGCGCCATGACCATCGAGGCCAATGATCCCGCAATAGCCATCGTGGAAAAACCGGCTTCGCTGCGCCCCGTCCTCGAATGGATCGCGCGGCGAGCCGAGCCTGTTGTCATCGGCCTTGCGGCCATCCTGATCGGTCTTGCGCTCTTCTCCCTCTTCATCCTGGCGGTCGGCAAGTCGCCGGCCACCCTCTTTCAACTGATGTATACCGGCGGCTTCGGCAGCTGGTTTTCGGTGCAGAACAGTTTAAGTCGTGCCGCACCCCTTCTCCTGACGGCACTCTGCGTCGCCCTGCCCGCCCGTCTCGGCCTCGTCATCATCGGCGGGGAAGGAGCGGTCGTGCTGGGCGGCGTTGCCGCCGCAGCCATGGCTCTGCCGCTCGCCGGCACCGCGCCTGTTTTCCTCACCCTCATTCTGATGGCAATCGCTGCCATGGTGGTCGGCGGCATCTGGATCGGCCTTGCCGGTTTCCTGCGCCATTACCGCGGCGTCAACGAAACCATCTCCTCGCTGCTGCTCTCCTATATCGCCATTGCCCTGATGAACCAGTTCGTCGAAGGGCTGCTGCGCGATCCTGCAAGCCTCAACAAGCCGTCGACCAGGCCGCTGCCGGCGGAATACATGCTCGGCAATATTCCCGGCATGGACGTGCATTGGGGTCTCGTGATCGGCATCCTCGCCTGCATGCTCTCCTGGATCGTGATCGAGGCGACGAGCTACGGGTTTGCCGCCCGCATCGCCGGCGGCAACGTGCGCGCCGCGCAGATCCAGGGACTGCCGGTTGGCAAGCTGATTGCCGGATTTACCGCGCTTGCCGGCAGCTTTGCCGGCCTGGCGGGCATGATCGAAGTGGCGGCGGTGCAGGGAAGTGCCAATGCCTCGCTTGCCGCCGGCTACGGCTATACCGGTATCCTCGTCGCCTTCCTCGCCAGGCACAATCCGCTGGCGATCATTCCGGTGGCGATCCTGCTCGGCGGCATCGACGCCTCGGGCGGTCTCATCCAGCGGCGCATGGGCCTGCCGGATGCGACTGTTCTGGTGCTGCAGGGGACGCTCTTCATCGTCATTCTCTTCTGCGAGACCTTCTACGGCCGCTTCAAGATCTTCAATCCCGACCTCTGGAAAAGGAGCCTATGATGGAAGAGACAGGCATCGGCATCTGGGGCGTGCCGCTGGCGATCTTCGCAGGCGCCATTCGCGTTTCCACCCCCTTCATCTTCGTCAGCCTCGGCGAGACGATCACCGAACGCTCCGGCCGCATCAATCTCGGCCTCGAAGGCACGCTGGTCTTCGGCGCCATGACGGCCTATGCGGTGGCCGTCATGACCGGCTCGCCGACCCTTGGCGTGCTGGCCGCAATGATGGCGGGTGCGATCTTCGGCCTCATCCACGGCTGGATCTGCAAATTCCCGAAGGTCAATGACATCGCCATCGGTATCGCCATGATGCAGTTCGGTCTCGGCATGGCGTTCTTCCTAGGCAAATCCTTCATTCAGCCGGTCGCGCCGAAACTGCCCTCGATCCCGCTCGGCGGCTGGTCGAGCATTCCGCAGGTGCAGGCGGCGCTCAATATCAACGTACTGTTCTTCATCGGCGCGGCACTTGCCCTCTTCCTGTTCTGGGCCTTCAAGAACACCCGCATCGGCCTGATCCTGCGCGTCGTCGGCGACAGCACCGACGCGGCCCGGGCCATGGGCATCCACCCGGACCGAGTTCGCCTGCTGGCGACGGCAGTGGGCGGTTCGCTGGCGGCAATCGGCGGCGCCTACCTCTCGCTCTACTATCCGGGCTCATGGAACGAAGGCATCTCGTCAGGCCAGGGCCTGATGGCCGTGGCCCTCGTCATCTTCGCCCGCTGGAACCCGATCGGCTGCTTTCTCGCTGCCCTGCTTTTCGGCGGTGCCGGCGCGCTCGGCCCGGCGCTGCAATCAGTCGGCGTCACACAAGGCTACTACCTTTTTTACGCCGCGCCTTACGTGCTCACCCTCATCATCCTGATCGCCACCTCCTCGCCCACCCGCTCGCTCGCCGGTGCGCCGGGTGCGCTGTCGCTCACGAAATAACGGAGCATCCCGATGAACGGACTTGGCGGTCTCAACAAATCCGAACACGGTGTCGGTATCGGCCTGGTGCAGCTCCAACTGCCGGTGACCGTCACCAAAGTGGACTTGGCAAAACAGACGCAGGTGATCGTCGATCTGGTGGCCAAAGCGCGGCGCAACCAACCGGGCATGGACCTCGTGGTCTTTCCCGAATACGCGCTGCATGGCCTTTCCATGGACATCAATCCGGAGATCATGTGCACGCTCGACGGGCCGGAGGTCGCGGCCTTCAAGCAGGCCTGCAGGGACAACCGGATCTGGGGCTGCTTCTCGATCATGGAGCTGAACCCTGGCGGCATGCCCTACAACTCCGGCATCGTCATCGACGATCAGGGCGAGTTGAAGCTCTATTACCGCAAGATGCATCCCTGGATCCCCGTCGAGCCCTGGGAGCCCGGCGATCTTGGCATCCCTGTCATCGAGGGCCCACGGGGCGCCAAGCTCGCGCTGATTGTCTGCCATGACGGCATGTTCCCGGAGATGGCGCGCGAATGCGCCTATAAGGGCGCCGAAATCATGATCCGCACCGCCGGCTACACGGCGCCGATCCGCGATGCCTGGCGCTTCACCAACCAGGCGAACGCCTTCTGCAATCTGATGATCACCGCGAATGTCTGCATGTGCGGCTCGGACGGCACGTTCGATTCCATGGGTGAAGGCATGATCTGCAATTTCGACGGCACGATCATCGCCCACGGCACCTCCGGCCGGCCCAACGAAATCATCACCGCCGAGGTGCGTCCCGACCTGGTGCGCGAGGCCCGGCTCGGCTGGGGCGTGGAGAACAATATCTACCAGTTCGGCCATCGCGGCTATGTCGCCGTTGCCGGCGGCGCCCAGGATGCGCCCTACACCTACATGCACGACCTTGTCGCCGGCAAATACCGCCTGCCATGGGAAGACGAGATAAAGGTCAAGGACGGCACGTCCTGCGGATTTGACAAGCCGATGCGCCGTTACGGCGACCCCCTCAAACCTGCCGCGGAATAGGAGAGAGAATGATGGACGCGATGGTCGAAACCAAAGGGCATTTTGTCGACGCCGATCCGTATCCGTGGCCCTACAACGGCGCTCTGAGGCCTGGTAATACCGCCCTCATCATCATCGACATGCAGACGGATTTCTGCGGCAAGGGCGGTTATGTCGACCACATGGGCTACGACCTGTCGCTGGTGCAGGCGCCGATCGAACCCATCAAACGTGTGCTTGCCGCCATGCGAGCCAAGGGTTACCACATCATCCATACCCGCGAGGGCCATCGCCCCGACCTCGCCGATCTGCCGGCCAACAAGCGCTGGCGCTCGCAGCGGATCGGCGCCGGCATCGGCGATCCCGGCCCCTGCGGCCGCATCCTGACGCGTGGTGAACCCGGCTGGGACATCATCCCCGAACTCTATCCGGTCGAAGGCGAGACGATCATCGACAAGCCGGGCAAGGGTTCGTTCTGCGCCACCGACCTCGAACTCATCCTCAACCAGAAGCGCATCGAGAACATTATCCTCACCGGAATCACCACCGATGTCTGCGTCTCGACGACGATGCGCGAGGCAAATGACCGCGGCTACGAATGCCTGCTGCTGGAAGACTGCTGTGGTGCGACCGACCACGGAAACCACCTCGCCGCGATCAAGATGGTGAAGATGCAGGGCGGCGTCTTCGGCTCGGTCTCCAATTCCGCGGCTCTAGTCGAGGCGCTGCCCTGATGCCGTCATTGCGTGCCCATGTCTTTCGCGTGCCAGCCGACGGCCCCGATGACGTCGCCGGCGTCGAGGCGCTCTTTGCCAGCGGCCTTCAGGCGAACAACGTCGTCGCCGTTCTCGGCAAGACGGAAGGCAACGGCTGCGTCAATGATTTTACCCGCGGTTATGCCACCCGCAGCTTCGAGACATTGTTCAGTAGATATGGCGTCGACGGCGTCTCGATCATCATGTCCGGCGGCACCGAGGGTGCGCTCTCGCCGCATTGGACGGTTTTTGCGCGTGAAACCGTAGAAACCCCGGGCGAACGGGCGCTGGCCATTGGTGTGTCGCGTACCCCCGCGCTGCCCCCCGAACATCTCGGGCGCCGGGAACAGATCCTGCTCGTTGCCGCAGGCGTGAAGTCCGCGATGAGGGATGCCGGCATCGATGATCCCGCCGATGTCCATTTCGTGCAGATCAAGTGTCCGCTGCTCACCTCGCGCCGGATTGCCGAGGCCGAGGCAGCAGGCAGGACGGTCGCAACCCACGACACGCTGAAATCCATGGGCCTCTCGCGCGGCGCTTCGGCTCTCGGCGTCGCCGTGGCACTCGGCGAGATAGATGCGACATCGATCGGCGATGCCGACATCTGCACACGTTTCGATCTCTTTTCCCGCTGCGCCTCAACCTCGTCCGGGGTCGAACTCACCGATCACGAAATCATCGTCCTCGGCATGAGCGCAAAATGGTCCGGTCCGCTGTCGATCGACCACGCGGTCATGCGGGATGCGATCGATGCGCATTCCGTCAGGAAAGCCCGCGAACGCCTGCCGGAAAACAGCCGGCTGGCGGCGGTTCTCGCCAAGGCCGAGCCGGACCCGTCCGGCAGGATCGGCGGCAGGCGCCACACGATGCTCGATGACTCGGATATTGCAGGCACCCGCCATGCCCGTGCCTTCGTCGGCGGCGTTCTCGCCGGCATCTTCGGGATTACCGATCTCTATGTGTCCGGCGGCGCCGAACACCAGGGTCCGCCCGGCGGCGGTCCCGTCGCCATCATCGTCGAAAAGGAGCAATGAAGTGAGCACAGTCCGCGACACGCCCCTTCCGCAAGCCGGCAAGGCCGTCGGCATCGAGACGCTCGATATGACCATGCGTTTCGGCAGCTTCACCGCGCTCGACAACGTCTCGATCGTCGTTCCGGCTGGGTCTTTTCACGCGCTTCTCGGCGAAAACGGCGCCGGCAAGTCGACACTCGTCAAATGCATCATGGGCTTCTATCACGCAACCTCAGGCTCGCTGTCGGTCGACGGTCGCGAGGTGGCGGTTGCCTCACCCAAGGATGCCGCGGCCTATGGGCTCGGCATGGTCTACCAGCATTTCACACTGGTTCCCTCCCTGACCGGTGCGGAAAACCTGGTCATCAGCCGCACCGAAGTGCCCGCGGTGATCAACTGGGCCAGGGAACGCAAGGATCTGGCGGATTTCATGGAGCGCATGCCGTTCAAGATCCCGCTCGACAGGCCGGTGAGCGAGCTTGCCGCCGGCGAAAAGCAGAAGCTCGAAATCGTCAAGCAGCTCTATCTCGGCCGCTCCTTCCTCGTCCTCGACGAGCCGACCTCGGTGCTGACGCCCGCCGAAGCCGATGAGATGCTCGGCATCGTGCGCGGGATGACCGAGCGCGGCGAGCTCACCGTGCTGATGATTTCCCACAAGTTCCACGAGGTGACGAAGTTCGCTGATGCCGTTTCGATCCTGCGGCGCGGCAAGCTGGTCGGCACCGGTAAGGTCGGCGAGCTCTCCACCGCCGAGATGGCGGCGATGATGATCGGCGACGTCAAGCTCGCCGAGCTCGACAGCCGTCTGCCGGTGGCGGAAGCGGCCAAATCCGTGCTGACGGTCAGCCAGGTGAAGGCCCCGGATCGCTCCGGCCTGAAGACGATCGAGATCGACGCGCTTACAGTCCGCTCCGGCGAGATCGTCGGCATTGCCGGCATATCGGGCAACGGCCAGAAGGAGCTGACGGAAATTCTGGCCGGCCAGCGCCCGACCGATAGCGGCCAGGTCATGGTCAATGGCGAGGCTTACGGCGCCACCCGCGACGAGACCCGCAAGAACAGGGTGCGTTTCATCCCCGAAGAGCCGTTGCAGAATGCCTGTGCGCCGAAGATGACCGTGAGCGAGAACCTTGCGTTTCGCACCTTCGACTTGAAATCGGACGGCAAGGACGCGATCTGGCTGAATAAGGGCAGCATGAAGAAGCGTGCCTCGGCGCTGATCTCCGACTTCAAGGTCAAGACGGCCTCTTCCGCCTCGCCGATCGCAGCGCTTTCGGGCGGCAACGTGCAGCGTGCCGTGCTCGCCCGCGAACTGACCGGCGATGTCGATCTGTTGATCGTCTCGAACCCCTGTTTCGGTCTCGATTTCTCGGCCGTCGCCGAAATCCGCGCCCGCATCATGAAGGCACGCAATTTGGGCGCTGCCGTGCTGCTGCTTTCCGAAGACCTCGACGAACTGCTCGAGATGTCCGACCGCATCATAGTCATTTCGGAAGGCAAGCTGGTCTACGAGACACCGGCGCGCTCGGCCGATATTGGCGTGATCGGCGCCCACATGGCGGGGCATCATTGATGGCGAAGATCAAAGCTGAACCTTTCGCCTTTCCGGTGAAGCACGATGAACTCGCCCTCATCGTCATCGACATGCAGCGTGATTTCGCCGAGCACGGCGGCTTCGGTGCAAGCCTCGGCAATGATGTCAGCCGTATCACCAGGATCGTGCCTGATGTCAAACGCCTCATTCTGGGCTTCCGCAATGCCGGCCTGCCTGTGATCCATACGATGGAGTGCCACCGGCCGGACCTTTCGGACCTGCCACCGGCCAAACGGGATCGCGGCAACCCGTCGCTCAGGATCGGCGACGAAGGCCCGATGGGCCGTATCCTGATCTCGGGCGAACCCGGCACGGCAATCCTGCCGGAGCTCGCTCCTGTGAAGGGCGAAGTCGTCATCGAAAAACCCGGCAAGGGCGCTTTCTACGCCACCGAACTTGGCACCGTGCTACAAGAGAAGGGCATTCGTCAGCTGGTCTTTGCCGGTGTCACCACCGAAGTCTGCGTGCAGACGACGATGCGCGAAGCAAACGACCGCGGCTATGAATGCCTTCTCGCCGAGGAGGCGACGGAAAGCTACTTCCCAGAATTCAAAGCCGCAGCCATCGCCATGATCCGCGCCCAAGGCGCGATCGTCGGCTGGACCGCGCATGTCGACGACATTCTGGAAAGTATCGCCCATGCCTGAAACGACCCGCGAACGCCTGACGTCAGGCGGCTGGAAGGAGCTGGAATTCGGCCCCTTCCGCGATGCTGTCACCATTCACTGGATCCGCCCCTTCGAGGGTGATCAGCCGGGCGTGGCGCTGCTGAAATATGAGCCCGGCGCCTCCGTTCCCCGCCATCGCCACGAAGGGCTCGAGACCATCCTGGTGCTCGACGGCGTTCAATCCGACGAGACGGGCGATTACATCAGCGGCAGTTATATCGTCAACGCGCCGGGCAGCGAACACTCGGTCTGGAGTGATACCGGCTGTGTCGTCCTCATCCAGTGGGACCGGCCCGTGAAAATACTCGAAGACGAAATTGCCTGAACCCCGCCGGCCTTGGAGGTCTGCCCGACGATCCGGAAGGACATGAATTTCACAGCAGCATCGAGGCTCCACGATCGATATAGGTGTCCAGGAATTGTTCGAGGCGGGGGTTTCTCGGCCGTTTGAAGACGTCCTGCGGCGGTCCGGTGAACAGCACCTTGCCGTGGTCGAGAAAGATGATCTGCTGGCCGACCGTCGCGGCAAATCCGATCTCGTGGGAGACGACGACCATCGTCATGCCCTCGGCGGCAAGATCGCGCATGACGTTCAGCACTTCGCCGGTCAGCTCGGGATCGAGTGACGAGGTCGGCTCGTCAAACAGCATGATCTTCGGGTTGAGGGCAAGCGCCCGGGCGATAGCGACACGCTGTTGTTGCCCTCCCGAGAGCTGCGATGGATAGTGCCCCGCCCTGCCCTCCAGGCCGACCTTGACGAGCTGGGCCATGGCCCGCTCCTCCGCATCCCTACGGCTCATCTTGTGAACCGTCTTCAGCGCCTCGCTGACATTGCCGAGCGCCGTCATATGCGGCCAGAGATTGAACTGCTGAAAAACCATCCCGATCTGCGATCGAATCTGCCGGTTCACAGCAGTCGGCACCCGCTCACGGACACCCTTGGCGTTTTCTGCAAAGCCAAGCACCTCGCCGTTGACGGCAATCGTCCCCTTCGTCGATTCCTCCAGAAACGCCATGCAGCGCAGCAGCGTACTCTTGCCGGATCCCGACGGGCCGATGACGCAAGAAACTTGTCCCTGCTCGATTTCGAGGTCGATGCCGTGCAGCACGATGGAGCCGCCGAACGTCTTGACGAGATTTTTGACTGCGATCGCAGGAACGCTCATATGTTGAAAAACCTGAATCTGGTGAGTTTCGTTTCGGCGAGATGGCCGAGCCAGCCGGTGATTTCGACCAGTACCCAATAAAATAGCGCAAGCACGAAGAGCGCCTCGACGAAAGCATATTGCTGCGAGCCGATGGCGCTGAGTGTCGCCGTCAACTCCGGCACGGTGATAATGGACAGAACGGCCGTCTCCTTCATGAGGATGATCGTCATGTTGACCGAAGGTGGCAACACCAGCATGGTCATCTCCGGCAGCAATATGCGCCGGATGATCTGCCCTTGTGTCAGGCCAACGCACAGGCCGGCCTCGATATGTCCCTTCGGGACGGCGGCAAAGCCCGAGCGGAATATCTCACTGAAATAAGCCGCGCCGTAGATGGAAAGGCCGACGATGCCGGCCGGGATCGGATCGAGCGACAATCCGACGAAGGGGCCGCCATAGTAGACGAGGAAGATCTGAATCAGAAAGGGCGTGCCGCGCAGCACTGCGATGACAAGGCCGAACGCTCTGTCCAACAGCACGCCGCCAAAACGTCGCGCGACTGCGACAAGGAAACCCAGTACGGCAGCGGCAAGAGTGGTGACGATCCAGATGAGGATGGTGACCCACGCACCGTGGAGAATCTCCGGCAAGTTGCTGAAAATCACATTGGTATCGAAGGTCATCGCGGCACTCCTGGCAGGGAGCGTTCGATCAGGCCGCCCGCAAGGGCAACGATCCAATTGATGACGAGATAGATCAGGCCTGCGGAAGCAAAAATCTCGAGCGGCAGGAAGGTGCTGCCGGCAAGGTCCTGAGCCATGCGTGTCAGCTCGACGATTCCGACGACGGAGACGAGCGAAGACGCCTTCAGAATAAGGATCGCTTCATTGACGAGCGCCGGGAAAGTCAGGCGCAGGGCGATCGGCGCCCTGATGCGGCGGAAGATCTGAATGGGAGTCATGCCGACCATTTCGGCAGATTCGACCAGGCCCAGGGGAACGCTGGAAAAACCACCGCGCAGATTTTCAGCCTGATAGGCCGCAGTACACAAGGACAGGCCAACGACGGCCGCAACGATGCTCGGCACGTTGATGCCGATCACCGGCAGCAGATTGTAGATCAGCAACAGCTGGACCAGCAACGGTGCACCACGAAAGAAACTGATGAAAATCTGCGCCGGCAACACCAAAAGCCGTTGCCGTGAGAGCAGCATGGCTGAAATGACGATCGCGATCGCAAAGCCGATCAGGATGGAGACCACACTGATCGTCACCGTGTAGATCGAGGCTTGCAGAAGCAGTTCGAATAGCTTGATGGACATGGGCGGTGCTTGCCTGGGCGCTGCGGCCGTGAACTTTGATCCCACGGCGGATTGCGCCCCGACTGATGGCGGGGCGCGTTCGTTTCACCGGCGGCTAATCAGAATGCCGGATCCTTGACAGCATCAGGCGTATCGAAAGACGCACCAAACCACTTCTTTTGCAGCTCTGCCATACGTCCGTCTGCCTTGATCTTGAGCATCGCGGCATCGATCGCATCCATCAGGGGCGCATGATCGACATCCTTGAGACCGATGAAGCCGAAATAGGACTTCTTGCCGAATGGCGGCAGGACGACTTCGAACGTACCTTTTCGCTGGCTAGCGACGAAGGCGATATTCGGCAGCGAGTTGGCAACGCCGGCAATGCGGCCGGCGGCGAGATCGGCGTAGGATTCGGTAAAGGCTGGATATTCGCGCACGTCGACTTTGGTCGGCAGCGTGCCGGAGAATTCCTTCAGCTGGTCGAGCTGGGCAGTTGCTTTGCCGACACCGATCGTCTTGCCGGCAATATCTTCCGGCTTGCTGATCGTCGTGTCGCCAGCCTTCTTCAGAATGGCGATCGTCGCTTCGGCGATCGGCGGCGTGAAGCGATAGCGCTCCATGCGCTTCTTGGTGATCGTTGCAGGACCTGCGACGACATCGAACTTGCCGGCCTCGAGCGCGGGGAAGACGCCGTCCCAAGGAAGCGCTATCCACTCGATCTTGACGCCGAGTTCCTTGCCGATCTCGGCAAAGAGGTCGACGTTCAAGCCGGTATGTTCACCGGCATCGATATAGTCGAACGGTGCGAAAGCCGTTTCGGTGCCAACCTTGAGGGTGCCGGCTGCCTTGACGGCGGCCAGCGTGTCGGCTGCATGGGCGGAAACGGCTGCTCCGAACAGGAACGCAGCGCCGACCAGACCCTTCAGCAGTGAATTTGCCTTCATGATCATCTCTCCAGTTTTATTCCCCCGGCGGAGGAGTTTTGGTTCCCGACTTCGATTTCCTCTGCGCGGATTTCTATGCTCCGCTTTTGACTATACAAATAGATATAGGCTGGCCTAGAGTGTCAATGTAAAAGACGAGGAACGCAAAATTTGTGCCGGGTGGCGTCGATCTCGCTGGCATGACCGTTCCGGAATTTATGATCGTTGACGCCGGATGAGGTGCGGGCTTGGTGTCGATTTATCAACGTATTTTCACCGATGTCGAGACGAAGATCATCAGCGGTGATTGGCGGCCCGGTGACCGTATTCCCGTCGAACACGAACTCGCGGCGAAATATCGGTGCTCACGGATGACAGTCAGCAAGGCGCTGTCGGCGCTCGCCGAGCGCGGCATGATCGTCAGACGGCGCAAGACAGGTTCGTTTGTCGCATCGCCCCAGATCGACCGCACGGTGATGGATATCCAGGATATCAGCACCGAAGCGGAACTGGCCGGGCACGAACACCGCTTCGAAATCCTCGCCCGCAAGATCGAGCGCCTTGGAGAGGCGGAGGCACAGCAGCTGTCGGAGCCTGCCGATGCAGAAGTCCTCAGGCTTCAGTGCCTGCATATCGTCGACGGCAGACCGAATGCCATCGAGCGGCGGATCATCATGCTCGATGCTGTCCCACGGGCGAGAGAGGAGAGCTTTGCTTCAATTCCGCCCGGCAAATGGCTGCTTGATGAGGTTCCCTGGTCCAAGGCCAAACATGTCATTCGCGCCGTCTCGGCCGACACCACGACGGCGCGGATCCTGCAGACGGAACGTGGCGAGGCCTGCCTTAGCCTCATTCGCCAGACCTGGCAGAACGGACGCACGGTGACCTATGTCGAGTTTACCCATCCGGGCGACCGGTTCCAGTTTGCGGGGACGTTTCATCCGGCAGCAAATTGAGTTCGACGCAAATCACGAGAGGTTCTTCAAGTGACCGATGAGCGCCTCAAGGCGATACCGCTGAAAAGTTTGCAAGCGTTCGAGGCGGTGGGGCGCTGCGGCGGCGTGACGGCTGCGGCACTGGAGCTGAGGGTTTCGCCGGGGGCCATCAGCCAGCAGATTCGCAAGATCGAAAGCTTTCTTGGAATTTCGCTTCTGGAGCGCAGCGGGCGAACCGTCGAGCTGACCGCCTGGGGCCGGCTCTACCATCAGGAGATATCGAAGGGGTTCGAGCAATTTGCGCTCGCTCAGCAACTGTTGGAAAAGGCGCGCAACGAGACGGCACTGGTGCTCAGTGCGCTTTCCTCCGTCGTCAACAAATGGATCGGCAGGCGCATCTTCGACTGGCAGGCGCTTCATCCCGAAGTTCCAGTGAGGATTATCGGACGCGACAAAGAGCCCCGGATCGGTTTCGACGATGTCGATTTCCGCGTCAGCTACGGATCGGACGTCCTCCAGCACGAACATTATACCGAACTGTTCCGCGATTGGGTCGTTCCGGCCTGCTCGCCGGCGCTGATGCAGGATCGCGCACATACGGCGCGCGATCTTTTCGAACAACCCCTCCTCCATGTCGAGTGGGAACGACACTTCACCCCCTACCCCAGCTGGGCGGAGTTTGCCGCCAAGGTCGGCGTCGCGTTCGATGTGTCGACGCCCGGCCTTTCCTTCACTTTGTCGAGCAGTGCAATTGACGCAGCCGTCAACAAGCGCGGCGTCGTGCTCGCACAAATGTCGATGATATCAGATGAGCTTGAGGCGCAAACGCTCGTCATTCCGGTCGACATGCGCATTGCACTGCGTGAAAGCTATTTTCTCGCCTGGGATCGTGCTGCCTTGCAGAAGCCCCATGGGCGCGAATTCCGCGATTGGCTCATTGCTATTTCCCGTCAGCAGGCTTCGGCATCGGCTCCTGCTGCATAATTTCTCAAATCGGAATCGATTTGAGAAATTATGCATCGATTCAAAAATGTTACAGCGTCCTTTGCGCGTCAGAAAGGACGCGCGGCGCTGTACGTCAACACTTTAGAAAAACTAAAACGGAACTCACCTACGCGATATTGATGAAAATTTGCGCCTGGCGATAATTTGCGCAGTCGCCTTCAAGGGGACGGCGTGGCGGACAATGGCAGGAGAACTCAATGGCGCGGACCGACAAGATGAAACTCGGGACTTTCGTCTATACGTTCGGCTTTCATCCGGCCTCCTGGCTGCATCCGGCAAGCGACGTCAATGGCGCCAACGACTTCGCTCATCTGCTCGATGTCGCCAAGCGATCCGAGGCGGCCAAATTCGATTTCATGTTCATGGCGGATTCTCCTGCCGCCGCCGTCGGCGATCCGAATGCGCTTGCCCGAATTCCGACCAAGATGAACCGCTTCGAACCCCTCTCGCTGCTCTCGGCTCTGGCGGTCACCACCAACGATCTCGGTCTCGTGGCGACGGTCTCAACGAGTTATTACGAGCCATACAATGTCGCGCGTCTGTTCGCCTCGATCGACCATCTGAGCAAGGGGCGTGTCTGCTGGAATGTCGTCACTTCCGATCACGACGAAACCGGCTACAACTTCAACCGCGAGGGGCTCGACCCGCATGCGCTGCGCTACGAGCGCGGCAACGAATTCGTCGATGTCGTGTTCGGCCTCTGGGACAGCTTCGAGGATGGCGCACTGCTTCTCGACCGTGAAAACGGTGTCTACTATGACAAAGACAAGCACCATACGCTCAACCACAAAGGCAAGCACTTCCAGGTTCGCGGGCCCCTCAACATCGCGCGAACGCCCCAGGGTCGTCCTGTCATCGCCCAGGCGGGCGGTTCGGAACCCGGAATGGACATGGCGGCACGCACGGCGGAGATCGTCTTCAGCCTCGCATCGAATATCGACCGAAACCGTGCCTTCTACGACAACGTCAAGCGCCGGATGCCGGCCCATGGACGCGATCCGGACGACCTGAAAATCATGCCGGGTATCGTGATCAACGTCGGTGAAACAGAAGCCGAGGCAAAGGCGAAGGTCGACTATCTGATCGACAAGATGCATCCGGATGTCGGCCTGCTGATGCTCTCCGAATTTCTGGAGGCGGACCTGCGCGACGTGGCGCTCGACAAGCCTTTCCCCATGGATCGGCTGCCGGCGGCGCCAAAGGGATCACGCGCCCTGTTCGACGAACTGGTCGATTTCGTGAAAAGCGGCCACACCGTCGGCGAACTCATCCGGCACTATGCCGAGAAGCATACCGGAAATGGCATCACAGGCACGCCAGCCCAGATTGCCGACTTCATGGAGGAATGGTTTGAGACGCGTGCCGCCGACGGCTTTATCCTGATGTTCCCCACCTTGCCGTCCAGTCTCGACGACTTCGTGCGGTTGGTCCTGCCCGAGCTTCGGCGCCGCGGGCTATTCCGTGAGGATTACGAGGGCAAGACCTTGCGTGAAAACCTCGGTCTTTCAAGGCCTGTAAACCGCTTTGCCAAAACGAAAGAGCCAGCCCGATGAGTGCCGAGCCTTTGATCAGCGAGGCGGACTTCAAGTTTTCGATGCGTCATCTGGCGGGTGCGGTCAGTGTGATTACGGTCGGCGACGGTAAAGACCGCACCGGCTTCACCGCAACGTCGGTCTCCTCGCTTTCGGCGGAGTTGCCTTCCGTCATCGTCAGTGTCAACCGAGCGTCTTCCTCATGGCCGGCGCTGCAGCAATACGGCTGCTTTTGTGTCAACGTGCTCGCTGCCGACCAGCAGCAGGTGGCGCAATCCTTTGCCGGTCTTGACGGGCGAAAGGGCGCCGAACGCTACGGCAACGCCGGATGGTATCGCCTCAAGACCGGTGCGGCGGTCCTTGAAAATGCCCTGACGGTCCTGGACTGCAAGCTCGAAACCGCATTCCACTACAATTCCCATGCGATTTTGGTCGGACATGTCTGCGCGATTGAAATTCGGCAGGGCATAGGACCGCTGCTTTACTGGCGCGGTGGTTATCACCAACTTCCGGCGGAGGTTGATCGCGGCCTAGCGAAGGCGCTCGGACAATAGCCCAATCGACGCGACATCCGCATTGGCAAAGGCAAGTCTGAGGTAGCGCTCCTGCCCTTCCCCGAAATAGGCTCCGGGCAAACAAACAATGCCGGATTCCTTGGCGAGTTTTTCGGCAACCTCTGAAGACGATCGATCAGCGTAGGGATGGCGGACAAAGGCAAAATAGGCGCCGATCGCGGCGATCTCCCAATCCGGCAACCCGGAAAAGACCAGCCTCAACGCATCCGCGCGGCGAGTGATCTCCAGCTGGTTACCGGCTCGCCACTCGGCGAGCGCCGGGATCGCCGAAGCAACGGCGATCTGAGCCGAACGCGGCGCGCAGATCTGCATATTGTCCATCACCTTGGCGATCTCGGCGATGAGTTTGGGGCCTGCCGTGATTGCACCCAGTCTGTGACCGGGAATGCAGAAGGATTTCGAGAAGCTGTAGAGAAGAACGAGCGTGTCCTCCCAGCCCGGCTCGGAGAGAAGAGAGTGCGGCGGCCCGTAATCTTCGCCAAGAAAATCGCGATAGGTTTCATCGAGGATCAGCCAGGCGCCGTATTTCCGGCAGAGCACAAAAAGCTTGTGAAGCAGGCTGGGTGGATACACGGCTCCGGTGGGATTGTTGGGCGTCACGACGGCAAGTATCTTCGCGCCGGCCGCAAGTGCAGCCTCGGCCGAACTCAGATCGGGAAGAAAGCCGGCGGCGGCGTCGCAATCGACCAATCGACGCCCGATCCCCAGCATCGACAGCGTCGTATCGTGATTGAAATAGAAGGGATTGGTCAGTGCTACGGTATCGCCGGCGCCCGCAAGCGCGATCGCTGCGCACATGAACGCCTGATTGCAGCCGGCGGTAATGTGGATATTACCGGCGGAAAGGTCGGCGCCGTAAAGCTCGGCAACGTGAGCCGCGTAGGTCTTGCGCAACAGAGGTTCGCCCTCGATCGGCCCGTATCCCGTCATCGCCTGTTGTCCGGCCGCCTCGGCAAGAAGCCGAAGCATCTCCGGATGCGCGGGATAGCCGGGCACGGCTTGCGACAAATCGATGAGCGGCCCTTTTTCTCCCTTGTATTCGCGGCTCCAGGCGACGACGGAAGGAATGGGCGGAGCAGAGAGGCGGGCAACGAGCGAGTTGGGTTTTGCAGCGATCATATCGATTTCTCTTTGATACCGATTGCTACAACGATACCAATTGTTTTCTCAACCTCTTTGTCTGACGAGACGGACCTGAAGCGGAGATGCATGCGCATGGTGTGGGACAAAACGCGGCTGGAACAGCTGCGCGCAGAATTTGCAGACGCCAATGGCGGCGAGATATTCGATGAGAAGTTTCGCAAAGTGGCGGAGAAGATCATCTCCAAGAGCGGCACGAGACTGGCGCCATACGCCGGAGTGCCGACCTTCCTCAGCGCACCCTACATGCAGGTCGCAGCCGAGGATCCGGATTTCGGCAATCTCCAGGTTGCGATTACCGGTATCCCCATGGATCTTGGCGTCACCAATCGCCCAGGCTCGCGTTTCGGGCCGAGAGCACTTCGCGCCATTGAAAGGATCGGCCCTTATAATCACGTTCTTGCCACGGCGCCGGTCTTCGATCTTCGGGTCGCCGATATCGGCGACATATCGTTCCAAAGCCGTTACCGGCTGGAACTCAGCCATGACGACATCGAAAAGCGCATCGGCCAGATCGTCGATGCCGGCGTTGCCCCGCTTTCCGTTGGAGGCGATCATTCCATCAGCCACCCGATTTTGAAGGCCATCGGTCGGCAGCAACCGGTCGGCCTCATTCATATTGATGCCCATTGCGATACAAGCGGCGCTTTCGATCAGACGAAGTTTCATCACGGCGGGCCGTTCCGCAATGCGGTGCTGGACGGCGTGCTCGATCCGACACGGACAATCCAGATTGGCATCCGTGGTTCGGCGGAATATTTGTGGGAATTCTCCTATGCGTCGGGAATGACCGTCATTCACGCAGAGGACATCAGCGGAATGGGGATTGCGGCCGTGGTTGCCAAGGCAAAATCCATCGTCGGCGACGGCCCGACCTATCTTTCCTTCGACGTCGACAGCCTCGATCCGAGCTTTGCGCCCGGCACGGGCACGCCCGAGGTCGGTGGATTGACCACGCGTGAAGTCCTTGAACTGATACGCGGGCTGAAAGGGATAAACCTGGTGGGTGGTGACGTCGTCGAAGTTGCCCCGCAATATGACGCAACGACCAACACAGCGCACGCTGCAGCACAGGTGCTCTTTGAAATCCTGAGCCTCATGGTGTTTAGTCCGTCGATCGGCAAACGCTAAGGCCGACCTCTCGGTCATCTCCATGTCATTCGTGGCGATGAGCAGTATTGCTGTGGAGGCTGTATCGTCACACCAGGCTCTAGCCAAACTCGCTCAAAAATTCTTCGGTCTTCATGAGCTCGAGCTGCACGGAAAACCGATCATGCAGAAGTTCCAGTGACGCGTCATGCGTATCGTCGGCGCCGCTGCAGACGGCGTCCTTCAGCACGATGACACGATAGGCGAGATCGATTGCGCCGAGCGTCGTGGCCAGCACGCATACATCCGTTTCACCACCCGTTATAATAAGGGTATCGACCCGCTCCGATTGAAGGATCGGATGCAGGCGGCCGTCAATCCAGGGGGAATAGGTGCGCTTGTCGAAGTGCCTTGCCGGTGGAACCAACGACGCCAGCGATGGGGCGAGATCGATGAATCCGCGCGGAAGATGCTCACCCGTCATCATCCACCATTTCTGGTAATAATCCCGCCATTTCCCCGGCATGTCGTCGGCATGCTCGGGTGGCAGGAAGCGGGTAAAGATCGTTCGCGACGAGTGCCGCCCGGCCAGCTCTTCGATCTGGGGAGAGATCCGTGCCATCCAGGGAACGTGCCACGGCGTGTCTTCGGCAAACATCCGCTGCATATCGACGCAAAGGTGCCGCCACTCCCCGACCTCGCCCATCACATCCTCCACTCGGTCTTCGGGCGTCAACCGCCGCGCGCGGCGAAAGTTCCTGGCGGAAAATCAAAAGCCTCTCAGGCGACAGCACTCTCAGCTGTCCGGAAACTATCAAGGTCGCGAAGAGGAACCGGTTTGGAGAAGAAGTAGCCTTGGAGGTCGGTGCAGCCGAGGGCGGCCAGAAAGTCGCGTTGATATTCGGTTTCGACCCCTTCAGCCGTCGTCGAGATACCGAGGTTGCGGCTAAGCGCGACGATGGCGCCAATGATGGCCGCCCCGTTGGCTTTCGTGCCGAGCTGTGAGACGAACGAACGATCAATCTTGATGCGGTCGATATCGAAGCGTAGCAGATGGCTGAGACATGAAAAGCCGGTTCCGAAATCATCGAGCGAAATCTGAACACCTTGGCTGCGCAGCGACTTCAGCACCGTATAGACGTCCGAGTTATCCTCGATGAGCGAGGACTCGGTGAGCTCGAGCTCGAGCCGGGACGGCGGCAGGCCGCTCTCCTGGAGCACGGCGAATACTTCCTCGGCAAAATTTGGTCTTCTCAACTGGGCGGGAGACACGTTGACCGCAACAAATGTGTCTTCCGGCCATTTGCAGGCGGCTCTGCAGGCTTCGCGCAATACCCAGAAACCGAGAGCGTCGATGAGGCCGCCCTCCTCGGCGACAGGGATGAAGCTGGCAGGCGTCAATAGTCCGCGCTGACTGTGACGCCAACGCACGAGAGCCTCCGCGCCCGACGCCGAGTATCCGCCGCCCTCGGCGCGATGTACCGTTTGGTAGTAGACTTCGAGCGATCCGAAGTCCGGCTTGTTCGCAATCGGGTCGGATTGTGGACCGTCAGCGGATGAGGCCGTGCCTTTGGCCAGAACTTCCCGCAATTCGTTCTTGAGAATGTCGCGCGCATTCCTGCCGCCGTCCATGGACGGTGAATAGACGCGCCACTGGCCTCTGCCGCCCATCTTTGCCTCGTACAGCGCGACGTCGGCGTAGCGCATGATGTCATCGGCATTCCGCCCGGCGTCCGGCACCACGGTCACGCCGATCGAGCCGCCGACCCGTGCGACCGCCTCGCCCCTCAAAAGCGGGAAGGGCTTGCCAAGTTCGGCAACGATCGCGTCGCATATTCCCGGCAAAACCTGATCATGGTCTTTGATGTCCCGGAGAAGCAGGGCGAATTCGTCCCCTCCGAGCCGGGCAAGCGTGTCGCCCGGACGAAGCAGGGAGTGGATCCGCTCCGCAGCCATCCTGATGAGTTCATCGCCGGCGGCATGGCCGAACGTGTCGTTCACGGCCTTGAAGCGGTCGAGATCGAGAAGCGCGACTGCCGAGCGCTCGGCCGAATTCTTCGTCTCGGCCAGGCACTCGTCGAACCTCATCGCGAACAAAGCGCGGTTGGGAAGGCTCGTGAGCACGTCATGCAAGGCAAGCTGTCTTGCATGCAGCTCGCTTTTTCTCAACTCGCCGAGGCTGCTTCGCAGGCGCACCAGCAAAACCGAGAACAGGATCGCGATCACCAGGGCGGCAATCGAAAGCGCCGGCATCAATCGGCCGATCACTCTCGAGCCTGGAAGATCGGGCCGCCATACGATGAAGCCGATCGGTTCGCCATTTGCCGTGGCGTCGATCTGGAAGGCAACCTCGTTTTCGTCTGCATCGGCTGTGCGCGCGAAGCGCGCGCCGTTGAGGCCCTGTTGCCGGCTCAATTCGTCTAGCGCCGCACCATCGATAAACCGCACGACGATCAGGAATTGCCGCATCGTCTGCCGTTGCCCCTCTTCGGGATCGTTGATGGCGACCACGCCGACGATCGTCGGCCGACCTTCCAGCCGCATTAGATTGGCCAACGCAGTGTTGGAGCGTCCTGGGCTCGCAAAGCGGCTTTCCATCGAGGACGGCGTTCTTTCGTTGGAAACCGTGCCTGGTCTCACCCCAAGGCGGGCATCCTGAAGCAGAGGCAAAAAGAGAGGCTTCATCCAGCGATAACGCTTTTCCGTTTGGGCGTCCGCCAGCATCAGCAGTTGAGCCTTCTCGTCGACGACAAAGGCCTGATCGTAGCCGAAGGCGGACATTGCGGTCTGGCTGATCGCACTCCCGGCGGCCGCTGTCAGAACGGCATCGAGGCTGGAGGAACCTCCGCTTGACCGGGCAGCCGGATAAACACGTGTGAGGTAGCCGTTGCCGAACTGGCCGATGACATGGGCGACTTGATCGACCTGTTCCCGCAGGCGGGCATTCACAAGCTGGCGCTGTCGATCAAGGGCGGCAGCATCGCTTTCGGTCCCTGCCCAGAGCGCCGAAAGTACAACAAGTCCGATCGCTCCAAGCCCGCTGACGGCAATCAGAAACAGAATTCTTCCCGAAGCAATCCAGGATTGCTGAAACGTCTTGGAGCTGGAAGGAAGAACGATCTGCAAGCCTAGACCCCTGAACACCACGACACGGGCGCATTGGCCGACGCTAACAAAGAAGCGTTCACGTAGAATTAAAGGCTGCGGCGCACTATGGGGCGAGATCGACTATGCCCCGAGGAGCTCCCGACGATGTTGCGCATATCCATTCAGACTATACTGCGCGGAGCGCTGATTGCGGGCGGGATGGGTATTTTTTTGGCCGCGACCTCGCCGCTTGAGGTGGCTGCGCAAGATCGCATGCCAATGAGAATTGCCGTCGAAGGTGCATTTCCGCCCTTCAACTATCTCGATGCAAATAACAAACTTCAGGGCTTCGACATCGATATTGCCAATGCGCTGTGCGAGGTTGGCAAGTTCGAATGCCAATTTATCATCGAGAAGTGGGACGACATTATCCCCGATCTCGTTGCCGACAAATACGACGCGATCATCTCATCCATGTCGATGAGCCTTGAGCGGCGTCAAAAGGTTGCCTTCACTGAAAAATACTACAACAGCCCGTCTGTGTTCATCGCCCGGAAGGATTCGTCGATCAGCGATGTCAGCCCCGCCGCCCTCAACGATAAAATTCTTGGGGTGACATCGTCGACAGCGCAGGAATCCTATGCCAACCATCTTTATCCGGAAATGAAAAAGAAGGTGTTTCGGTCTTCGCCCGAATTGTACAAGGGTCTGGCGGACGGGAGCGTCGACATTATCCTCGAGGATAAACTCGCCATCTACGACTGGATTGCCAACACCAAGGCAGGAAGCTGCTGCGAGTTCAAAGGACCGGATCTGGTCGACATCACATACTTCGGTGAGGGTGCCGGCATCGCGCTGCGCCTCGATGACAAGGAGCGTCTTGCGCGCCTGAACGAAGCGTTGAAGAGCATCAAGGCGGACGGGACCTACGACATGATCAACGCAAAATATTTCCCGTTCAGCATCCAGTAGTTCGTCAACAAACTGTCGTCTGACGAATGCGGGATGGCCGGTTTCCGACCATCCCTATCAGGCGGAGTCCTCGGTACTATTCGCTACGCGGCTTTCGCGACATCTCCGTGCGGATCGAGGACATATTTCGTCGCCGCACCCTGGTCGAAGCTCTCATATCCACTGGCGGCATCGTCGAGCGGGATGACCTTGGCGTTGACGATATCGGCGATTGGCAGCCGGTCGTGCAGGATCGCCTGCATGAGCTGGCGATTGTACTTCAGCACCGGCGTCTGGCCCGTGTGAAAGGACTGCGCCTTGGCCCAGCCGAGGCCGAAGCGGAGCGAGAGATTGCCGTGTTTGGCGGCATTGTCGACGGCGCCCGGATCCTCGGTGACGTAGAGGCCGGGAATGCCGATCGAACCCGCGGCACGGGTAATCTCCATCATCTGATTGAGCACGATCGCCGGCTGTTCGCCGCCGGAGTGGCCGCGTGCCTCGAAGCCGACCGCGTCGATGGCGCTATCGACTTCATTGGTGCCGACGACCTGAGCGATCATGTCGCCGAGACGGTCGCTCTTCGACAGGTCGATCGGTTCGAAACCGACCTTCGCCGCATGGGCCAGGCGGTCCTTGTTGAAATCGCCGATCATCACGACGGCAGCGCCGAGAATGCGAGCCGAAGCGGCAGCCGCAAGCCCGACAGGACCGGCGCCGGCGACATAGACGGTCGAGCCGACCCCGACGCCAGCCCGCACCGCGCCATGGAAGCCGGTGGGCAGAATGTCGGAAAGCATGGTGAGATCGCGGATCTTCGCCATGGCTTTGTCCCGATCGGGAATTTTCAGCAGGTTGAAATCGGCGTAGGGAATGGTGACATAGCGCGCCTGTCCGCCGATCCAGCCACCCATGTCGACATAGCCATAGGCACCGCCGGCGCGCGACGGATTTACCGTCAGGCAGACGCCCGTATCCTGGGATTTGCAGCAGCGGCAGCGGCCGCAGGCGACATTAAACGGCACCGAGACGATATCGCCGATATCGAGCATTTCGACGTCGACGCCTTTTTCGATGATCTCGCCGGTGATTTCATGACCGAGGACCAGGCCCGGCATCGCCGTCGTGCGGCCGCGGACCATATGCTGGTCGGAGCCGCAGATGTTGGTCGATATCACCTTCAGAATGACGCCGTGTTCGATGCGGCGGCCATCGGGCGCTTCCAGCTTCGGATCGTCGATGTCGCGAACTTCGACCTTGCCCGGCCGGAGATAGACGACGCCTCTATTTTTGCTCATGAGTTCCTCCCACTTGTTTGAATGCCTCGATCTGCAACCGATGCAGTCGATGGCAACCTTCCCTCCGGCCTGCCTCCTCTGCAGCCCGGTCCACAACACGAGGATACCGCCGCATCGGGCGATATTCGATTTGCAAAAGGGACAGATTGGATGGAGAAGAGGAGTGAACGCCATGGTTTTCGCCTGTCGTTCCGCTCGTGATCATCTGCCGCAATCCGTCGATTTGCTATGCCAAGAGCTGGTTTCCGGCTCCAGAATCTCCTTTCGATCCATCTCGATATCTTTCCGGATGTCTATCCGGCGATTTCCTTGAGGATTTCAGTTCTTCTACCGCTGCGGGGCAGCGCCGGCGTCAGGCCAGCGTCCCAATGGTCCATTTCGCCAGTTTGCGAGATAGCGCCTTGAACACCACAAGCAAACCATGCCTGACGTAAAACAGCGATCAAGAAAACGACATGGGCGCAACTCAAAGACGACAGTCGGCAAAGTCGCAATAGCGCTGCGTAGCGGAAATAATTGATCCCGCGAATACGGCGGTTTTCCGGATCGTCCGGGAAGATTTGATCGCCGCCTAAAGGCTTTAGGCGCGATGCGGTCGCCGGCTGCGGCTGACGTCGATTGCGGTGTGCCAGAATACGGCGCCGAGGATGATCGCGCCGCCGAAAAAGGTGGCAACGGGCGGCTCTTCGGAAAACAGCAGCCAGACCCAGAAGGGCGTGAGCACGATTTCCATCGTGCCGATCAGCGCCGCTTCCGCCGGCGGCATTCGTTTCGCCCCGGCAAGGAAGAGCACCAGCGCCAGGGAGAAATTGGTCGCGCCGAAGGCGGCAAGGACGATCCAGTTGTGCAAGTCGAGCGAGCCGACCGAACCGAACGGCGCGAAGAGTGCGAGTGTCAGGAAAGCGCTGACCACGGTCGGCGGCAGGCTTGGCACGTCGGGACTGATGCGCGGAATGATGATGACGAGTGCGAAGGACGCGGTCATGCCGAGCGCCAGCAGGTCACCCCAACCGGTGCCGCCGCCGATCGACGAGGCGACAATGACCGCGACTCCGAGGAGCGAAATGCCGCCGGCAATCAGCGTCCGCCTGGAGACCCTCTCCCTGAGGATGACCCAGCCGAGCAACGCTGCGATAAAGGGCGCGGTCGCATAGATCATCGTCACATTGGCGACGGTGGTCATGTAAAGCGCCCCGATGAAGCATACCTGACTGAAGGTCTGGCATGCGATCATGGCAAGACCGGACGGATGGAAGACGGATCGCCATTGCTGCCGCGAGATGCCCCCTTCGAGGAAAAGGCAGGGGATCAGCAGAAACAGGCCGCCGAACAGCGATCGCCAGGCAATCGCCGTCCATACGTCGGTCGTCAGGAGCCGCGAGTAGACGCCGCTCGCGCTCCAGGCAAGTGTCGCGGCAATGATGAGAAGCACACCCTTCTCGTGCTCGCTGCCTGCGAGGCGTCTGGCCGGATTTTCAATGGTCACGCAGATATTCTCAAAGAAGGAAGTCGAACGCCGTTCATTTCTGCGCCAAGAATTGACATCAGACAAACGAATAGTAGAGATATCTATCATCGATTTTTTCTATGGCTAACCCATGCACGAACCGATCGAGAGCGACCTGCTCAGAACCTTCCTGGTCGTTGCCGAGACCTCCAATTTCTCCGCGGCTGCCCAGCGCATCGGGCGGACGCAGTCGGCGGTCAGCACTCAGATCAAGCGGCTTGAGCAGACGATCGGCGAAACCCTGTTCGAACGGGGCGCCCGCGGCGTGCTGCTGACGCGCCAGGGCATACAGCTCGTCCCCTATGCCCGCAGGATAATCGACCTCCTGAACGAGGCCGCCGCGACGATCCGCAGCAAACCGCTGGACGGACCGGTGCGCATCGGAATTCCGGAGGAATACAGCCAGACGGTGCTGCCGGCGGCCCTTGCGGCTTTCGCCGTACGCCACCCGGCCGTCGAGGTCACCGTGTCCTGCGACTACACGGTTCGCAACTTAGCCGCCCTCGAGCGGGATGAGCTCGATCTGGCCGTCGTTTTCGACTGGAGCGATGAGACGAAAGGCGAGGTCATCTGTATCGATCCCACAGTCTGGGTCACATCGATGGTCCACCGGCTGCACGACATCGATCCCCTGCCGATAGCGACCTATCGCAACTCCACCTGGTCACGCGATTTTGCGCTCCGGTCGCTGGAGCAGATCGGCCGCAACTATCGAATCGCTTTCATTGCCGATACCGGCTCGGGGCTGAAGAATGCCGTGACCGCAGGCCTTGCCGTCACCACGCTTTCCCGCAGCAGCATTCCGCCCGGCTGCCGGGAACTCACCGCCGAAGACGGTTTCCCGCCGGTCGATTCCTCCAAGGTCGTGCTCCGCCGGAGCACATACCGTTCCAGCGAGGCCGTTCGGGAACTTGCCGAAATGATACGGGACGCATTCCAGCCTATGCCCGCATCTCCGATGACGTGATGCGGCGCCGCAAGCGGCGCCGGGTCTCGGACGGGCTTTCGGAAAAACTCGCCCGGTAGCTTCTCGCAAAGGCTGAGGCCGAGTTGAAGCCGGTTGCCGCCGCGATGTCGGCGAAGGAGGCCGTCGTCTCGATCACCTTGCGGCGGGCCGCATTCAAGCGCAGGGCGAGATAATGCACATGCGGCGGCGCGCCGATACTCTGCTGGAAAAGATCCTGCAGATGTCGGGCGCTGATGCCCACCCTGCGGGCGAGCCGCGTGAGAATCAGAGGCTGCTCGATATGCTCCTCCATCAGCCGCACCGCTTGCGCGACACGGGAATCGTGCATGCGCAACCCAGCCGAGGCTGCGGAAAGTGACTCATCGGCATGGAAGGACGGCTGCTCATAGCGGAACAGCCGGCTGACCTCGAGCGCCAGCGAATAACCCTGCCGCTGCCTGATCACTTCCAGCATCAGGTCGACGGTTGGAAGCGAACCGGAGGTCGTCAGCCGCTTGCCGTCGATGACGAAACGATCCTTGACGGCCCGCACCTCAGGATAGGCCAGCGCAAAATCCTCGTAGTCCTCCCAGTGGACGGTCGCCGGCAGTCCGTCGAGCAGGCTTGCTTCCGCCAGCAGCCATGTGCCGGACTCGATGCCGGCAATCACCGTGCGATAGCGGGCAGCCTGGGAGAGCTGCATCTTGAGGGCCGGCGTCGCGCTGTGGCGCCAGTTGTAACTGGCAAGCACGAATAGCGGCGTATCCTCGGTCGTCGCCTTGAAAGCGCCTTGTGCGGGCACGGCGATATTGCTGGTGGTCGGGACCGGTGCTCCGTCCGGCGTGAGCAGCCGCCAGCGATAGAGCTCGCTGCCGGAAATGCGGTTGGCACCGCGCAGCGGCTCGATCACCGAGGCGATCAGGATCAGGTTCGCGTCCGGCAGGACGAGAAGGTCGATATCGAGCCGTTCCATCGATCGCTGCAGCAAGGCCACCTCCCTCGGAGTTCCGATAATGTATCAATTGCTTCCGAAAATGCAACGCATCGCCATCCATCCTGTCGCGTAATGCGGACAAGACGAGGGAGAACAAAAGCATGCCTCTTGCGATGAACCGCGATGTCTTCATCACCTGCGCCGTCACCGGCGCCGGCGATACGGTTTCCAAATCCAGCCACGTGCCGATCACTCCCAAGCAGATCGCCGATTCCGCCATCGATGCGGCAAAGGCCGGTGCTGCGGTCGTTCACTGCCATGTCCGCGACCCGGAAACGGGTGCTGCCAGCCGCCGCAACGATCTCTACAGGGAAGTCACCGACCGCATCCGCTCGGCCGATGTCGACGTCGTCCTCAATCTCACCGCCGGCATGGGCGGGGACCTGATCTTTGGCGACGTCGAAAGCCCCCTTCCCCTCAATCCTAAGGGCACGGATATGGCCGGCGCCACCGAGCGCGTCAGCCATGTCGCCGAGTGCCTGCCGGAGATCTGCACGCTCGACTGCGGCACGATGAATTTCAATCTCGGCGACTATGTCATGACCAACACGCCGGCCATGCTGCGGGCCATGGCGAAGAAGATGACGGATCTCGGCGTGCGGCCCGAGATCGAGGCCTTCGACACCGGCCATCTCTGGTTTGCCAAGCAGCTTGCCGAGGAAGGCCTGATCGAAGACCCGGTGCTGATCCAGCTCTGTATGGGCATTCCCTGGGGTGCGCCCGACGATCTCAATACCTTCATGGCGATGGTCAACAACGTGCCTCAGAGCTGGACCTTCTCGGCCTTTTCGATCGGCCGCAACGCCATGGCCTATCCGGCAGCCGCCGTTCTCGCCGGCGGTAATGTGCGCGTCGGCTTGGAGGACAACCTCTTCGTCGGCAAGGGCCAGCTCGCCACCAATGCGCAGCTCGTCGAAAAGGCCGTGCAGGTGGTCGAGGGCATGGGTGCCCGGATCATCGGTCCGGAAGACGTTCGCAAGAAACTCAAACTGACGAAGCGCTGAGGACGGCATGACAGGGATCACCAAAGCGGCTTGTATCGGCGGCGGCGTCATCGGCGGCGGATGGATCGCGCGATTTCTGCTGGCCGGCATCGACGTGAACGTGTTCGATCCGCATCCGGAAGCGAGCCGCATCGTCGGCGAAGTGCTTGCCAACGCCGAAAAAGCCTATGCCATGCTGACCGGAGCACCCCTGCCGCCCCGCGGCAGGCTGACCTTCTGCACGACGCTCGAGGAAGCCGTCGCCGGCGCCGACTGGATTCAGGAAAGCGTGCCGGAAAGGCTCGACCTCAAGCGCGGGGTGCTGACTGAGATCGATACTGTGGCGCGCCCGGACGCCCTGATCGGCTCTTCCACCTCAGGCCTGCTGCCGACCGATCTGCAGCGCGACATGAAGCATCCCGAACGCCTCTTCGTCGCCCACCCCTATAATCCCGTCTATCTGCTGCCGCTCGTCGAAATCGTCGGTGGCGAAAAGACCTCGGCGGCGACCATCCAGACGGCGATGGAAAGACTGGCGCCGATCGGCATGAAGGGCGTCCACATCGCCAAGGAGATCGAGGCCTTTGTCGGCGACCGGCTGCTCGAAGCGCTCTGGCGCGAGGCCTTGTGGCTGATCCACGACGATATCTGCACGGTCGAGACGCTTGATGACGTCATCCGCTACTCCTTCGGCCTGCGCTGGGCGCAGATGGGCCTGTTTCAGACCTACCGCATTGCCGGCGGCGAGGCCGGTATGCGTCACTTCCTTGCCCAGTTCGGTCCATGCCTCGCCTGGCCGTGGACCAAGCTCACCGATGTCGTCGATCTCGACGATGCACTGATCGAAAAGATCGGCCGGCAATCCGATGAACAGGCGGCTGGACTGTCGATCCGCGAGCTCGAACGCATCCGCGACGAAAACCTCGTCGGCATCCTGCAGGCCCTGAAGGGCGGTCACGACGGCGAGGGCTGGGGCGCCGGCAAGCTGCTGAAAGACTTCGAGCAATCGCTCTGGGCAGAAGCCGGCAGGGCAAATACGTCTTTCGACCCGTTGAAGCCGCTGCGGCTTGTCGAGACGAAAGTCGGCCCCGCCTGGGTCGACTATAACGGCCATATGACCGAACACCGTTATCTGCAGGTTTTCGGGGATACCTCGGATGCATTGCTGCGCCTCATCGGCGTTGATCTCGCCTATGTCGAGGCGGGGCGGAGCTATTACACGGTGGAAACCCACATCCGCCATCTCGGCGAGGCGAAGCTCGGCCAGGCGATCCATTCGACCTGCCAGATCCTCTCCGTCGACGAGAAGCGGCTGCATGTCTTCCACACCCTCCACGACACAGTGACGGGCGAAGCTCTGGCAAGCGCCGAGCACATGTTGCTGCATGTCGACAGCAAGGCCGGCAAGGCGACACCGGCGCCGGCCGTCATTCTCGACAAAGTCAAGTCGATTGCCGAAGCGCATGCGAATTTGGTCTCGCCTGAAGGTGTTGGCCGTCACGTCGGCCAGAAACGGTAGGAGGATCGGCATGAATTTCGGACTGAGCGAAGAACAGGTAATGATCGTCGAGACGGTCCGCGCCTTCGTCGAGACCGAAATCTATCCGCACGAGAACCAGGTCGAGCGCAGCGGTGTCGTCCCGCCGGAGCTCGGAGACGAGATCCGGCGCAAATGCATCGATCTTGGCTTCTATGCCTGCAATTTCCCGGAAGAAGTCGGCGGCGCCGGCCTCGACCATCTCACCTTCACGCTGGTCGAGCGGGAGCTCGGGCGCGGTTCCCTGGGGCTGACGGTTTTCTTCGGCCGGCCCTCCGGCATCCTGATGGCCTGCGAGGGCGAGCAGCGAGAGCGCTACCTCCTGCCCGCAGTGCGCGGTGAGAAGATCGACGCGCTCGCCATCACCGAGCCGGACGCCGGATCTGACATGCGCGGCATGAAATGCGCTGCCCGCCGCGACGGTGGCGATTTCGTCCTCAACGGCACGAAACATTTCATCTCCCATGCCGATGTCGCCGATTTCGTCATCGTCTTTGCCGCGACGGGCGAGGAAGAGACGCCGAAAGGCATCAAGAAGAAGATCACCGCCTTCCTGGTGGATCGCGGCACGCGGGGCTTCGAAATCCTCAAAGGCTACGATTCCGTTTCGCATCGCGGCTACCACAACTCAACGCTCAGCTTCGAAGATTGCCGGATTCCGGCGAGCCAGGTACTTGGCGAGGTGCATCGCGGCTTCGATATCGCCAATCAATGGCTCTACGGCACACGGTTGACGGTTGCCGCCACCTGCGTCGGCCGGGCACGGCGCGTCTTCGACATGACGCTGCCCTACGCCGCCGAGCGCAAACAGTTCGGCAAGCCGATCGGCGCTAATCAGGGCGTGTCGTTCAAGCTCGCCGATATGATAACCGAGATCGACGCGGCCGACTGGCTGACGCTCGCCGCCGCCTGGCGGCTCGATGCCGGGCTCTCCGCAGACCGGCAGATCGCCTCGGCCAAGCTTTACTCCTCCGAAATGTTGGCCCGCGTCACCGATGAGGCGATCCAGATCTTCGGCGGCATGGGCCTGATGGACGACCTGCCGCTCGCCCGCTTCTGGCGCGATGCGCGCGTCGAGCGCATCTGGGACGGCACCTCTGAAATCCAGCGGCATATCATCAGCCGCGACCTGCTTAGACCCTTGGGAGCGTGAGCCGATGACGCCTCGCCCGCTCGACCGCCTGCTCAGACCGCAAACGATCGCCGTCTTTGGCGGCCGCGAGGCGCGCAGGGTGATCGAGCAGTGCGATCGCATGGGTTTTGCGGGCGAGATCTGGCCTGTCCATCCGAAGCTCGAAGAGGTGCTCGGGCGGCCCTGTTATCGCTCCGTATCCGATCTGCCTTCGGCGCCTGACGCCGCCTTCGTCGGCGTCAACAGGACGCTGACCGTCGAGATTGTCCGCAGCCTTTCTGAGGCCGGTGCCGGCGGGGCGGTCTGTTATGCATCGGGTTTCAGCGAGGCGACAGGTGAACTCGGCGACGGTGCCGCGCTGCAGCAGGCCTTGCTGGAGGCGGCTGGCGACATGCCGATCCTCGGGCCGAATTGCTACGGGCTGATCAACGGTCTCGACGGTGCGCTGCTCTGGCCCGATCAGCATGGCATGCAGCGTATCGAACGTGGCGTCGCCATCCTCACGCAATCCTCCAACATCGCCATCAACCTGACCATGCAGACCCGCGGCGTGCCGATCGCCTATGTGGTCACTGCCGGCAATCAGGCGCAGACATCGCTTGCCGATGTCGCCTGCGCACTGATCGACGACCCGCGCGTCACGGCGGTCGGCCTTCATGTCGAAGGTTTCGGCGATCTCTCTGCACTCGAACGTCTGGCCACCATGGCCCGGCGGTCGAGGAAGCCGGTCGTCGTGCTGAAGGTCGGCAGGTCCGAGCAGGCAAAACGCGCGGCGGTGTCGCATACAGCCTCGCTTGCCGGCAGCGATGCGGTCGCCGACGCCGTGCTCGCCCGCCTCGGCCTTGGCCGTGTCCAGACCTTGCCGGCGCTGCTCGAAACCCTGAAGTTGCTGCATGTCGCCGGACCGCTCGCCAGCCATTCGATCTCGTCGATGAGCTGTTCGGGGGGCGAAGCCTCGCTGATGGCGGATGCCGCCGTCGGTCGCAATGTGGAATTCCCGGCGTTGCAGCCGCAACAATTGCCACGGCTGCGGCGGGTGCTGGGCGAGATGGTGACGCTTTCCAATCCGCTCGATTACCACACCTTCGTGTGGGGGGATCTCGCACGCCAGACCGAAGCCTTCAGCGCCATGTTCGACGGCGGCTATGCCCTCAATCTCGTCGTCCTCGACTTCCCCCGCGGTGACCGCTGCGATGCATCCGAATGGGCGATGACGGCAGACGCGGTCATGACGGCTGCCGCCGCAACCGGTGCGCTGGCCGGCCTTCTGGCAACCCTTCCGGAAAACATGCCGGAGCCGATCGCCGATCGGCTGATGGCAAATGGCATCATTGCCTTCTGCGGTATCGACGAAGCCATCACGGCTGCGGAAGTCGCCGCCGGCATCGGCCAGGCGTGGGATCGCCCGCCGCCCCTGCCGCTGCTCGATGTGTCCTCTATCGATGGCGAGATCGAGACGCTGACGGAGGCCGATGCGAAGGTCGAGCTTGCCGCCTTCGGCCTTCCGGTTCCGCAAGGGCTGGTGGCCTCCTCTCCCGGTCAAGCGGCCGAGCAGGCTGAGCGGCTCGGTTTTCCTGTCGTGCTCAAAGCGCTCGGCATTGCACACAAGACCGAGGCTGGGGCGGTCGCACTCAACCTACAGTATATGCAAGCGGTCTCAAATGCGGCGGCGGCCATGCCGCCGAATGCCGGTTATCTCGTCGAGAAAATGATCGATTCACCGGTCGCCGAGCTCATTGTCGGCGCCATCCGCGACCCTGTCTTCGGATTGTCGCTCACCTTGGGAGCGGGCGGAATCTTCGTTGAATTGCTTGAAGATTCCGTCATTCTGCCGCTTCCGGCGACGAAAACCGACATTCACGCGGCAATTTCGCGTCTCAAACTTGCAAAATTGATCTATGGCTATCGCGGGCGGCCAAAAGGCGATCTCGAAGCCGCTGTCGGTGCTGTCTCAGCAACGGCAGATTATGTCGTAAAGAACGCGGCATCCCTGGAGGAACTCGACATTAATCCATTGATGGTTCTTCCCGAAGGGCATGGTGTTGTCGTAGTCGATGCCCTCGTACGGCGGAGGAGGTAGTAAAGGTTGAGCGACCACATTCGCACACGACATGACGGTGGAGTACTCGAAGTCGTCATCGACCGGCCGAAGGCGAATGCCATCGACCTTGCGACCAGCCGTGCCCTGGGGGTGATCTTCCGGGATTTCCGCGACGATCCGGCCTTGCGTGTCGCCATCGTCTCGGGCGCCGGCGAGAAATTTTTCTGTGCCGGCTGGGATCTCAAGGCAGCGGCATCAGGTGATGCGGTCGACGGGGACTACGGTGTGGGCGGCTTCGGCGGGCTGCAGGAACTGCGCGATCTCAACAAGCCGGTCATTTGTGCGGTCAACGGCATCTGTTGCGGCGGTGGATTGGAGATTGCGCTTTCTGCCGACCTGATCATCGCCGCCGAGCACGCGACCTTCGCCCTGCCGGAAATCCGTTCGGGCACGGTTGCCGATGCAGCTTCGATCAAGCTGCCGAAACGCATTCCTTACCACATCGCCATGGACATGCTTTTGACCGGTCGCTGGCTCGACGTTCACGAGGCGCATCGCTGGGGTTTCGTCAACGAGGTCCTGCCGGCCGACAGGCTGATGGAGAGAGCATGGGAGCTTGCTAGGCTGCTCGAGAGCGGGCCGCCGCTCGTCCATGCGGCCATCAAGGAAATCGTGCGCGAAGCGGAGGGTTCGACGTTCCAGACTGCCATGAACAAGATCACCAAGCGGCAGTTTGCGACCGTCGACAGGCTCTATTCGAGCGAAGACCAATTGGAAGGCGCACGGGCCTTCGCCGAGAAGCGAAGCCCCATTTGGAAAGGAAAATAACCGCGCGGCAGCAACCGCACTGTTTTCCCGCATGATGCGGGCACCGGAGATGGAGAGGAAACCGTCTGCGGACCTGCCCGGAAGTTCTGTCAACGCACCATAAAGAAGGAACTGGGGAATGAACGACTACACGAAATATCTCGCAAGCCGTGTCACCGCCGGCGGGCTCAGCCGCCGCGAATTCATGGGACGCGCCATGGCGGCGGGCATCACACTTGCCGTCGCCGACAAGCTCTTCACCGAAAGCGCCGAAGCCGCCGAACCGAAACGCGGTGGCCACTTGAAGCTCGGCCTCGAAGGAGGTGCGGCCACCGATTCGAAGGATCCGGCAAAGTTCCTATCGCAGGTCATGTTCTGCATCGGCCGCTGCTGGGGTGACATGCTGGTCGAGTCCGATCCACTGACGGGTGCTGCCGTGCCCTCGCTTGCCGAATCCTGGGAGCCGTCGAAGGACGCTGTCACCTGGACCTTCAAGATCCGCAAGGGCGTCAAGTTCCACGATGGCAAGGAGCTGACGATCGACGACGTTGTAGCGACGCTGAAGCGCCACACGGACGCGAAGTCGGAATCCGGCGCGCTCGGTGTTCTCGGCTCGATCAAGGAAATCAAGGCCGACGGCGGCAATCTCGTGCTGACGCTCAGCGAAGGCAATGCCGACATGCCGCTGCTGCTGTCCGACTACCATCTGGTCATTCAGCCGAACGGCGGCGTCGATGATCCGCTGGCCTCGATTGGCACCGGCCCCTACAAGATGACGAGCTTCGAGCCCGGCGTCCGCGCAACTTTCGAAAAGAATAAGGACGACTGGCGCTCCGACCGGGGTTATGTCGATTCGATCGAGATCATCGGCATGAACGACGCCACCGCCCGCATCGCGGCATTGTCGTCCGGCCAGGTGCACTACATCAACCGCGTCGACCCGAAGACCGTCAACCTGCTGAAGCGCGCGCCGAATGTCGAGATCCTCTCGACTGCCGGCCGCGGCCACTACGTCTTCATCATGCATTGCGACAAGGCGCCGTTCGACAACAACGACCTGCGCCTGGCCCTCAAATACGCCATGGACCGCGAGACCATGGTGCAGAAGATCCTCGGCGGTTACGGTAAGGTCGGCAACGACTTCCCGATCAACAGCACCTATGCGCTGTTCCCCGAAGGCATCGAGCAGCGCGCCTACGATCCTGACAAGGCGGCGTTCCACTACAAGAAGTCGGGCCATAGCGGATCGGTCCTTCTGCGCACCTCCGAAGTCGCCTTCCCCGGCGCCGTCGACGCGGCCGTCCTTTATCAGGAAAGCTGCAAGAAGGCCGGCATCGAAATCGAGGTCAAGCGCGAGCCGGGCGACGGCTACTGGACCAACGTCTGGAACGTCCAGCCCTTCTCGACCTCTTATTGGGGCGGCCGTCCGACGCAGGATCAGATGTATTCCACCGCCTATCTCTCGACAGCGGACTGGAACGACACCAAGTTCAAGCGTCCTGACTTCGACAAGCTGCTGCTGCAGGCCCGCTCCGAACTTGATGAAGCCAAGCGCAAGGACATGTATCGCACCATGGCGATGACGGTGCGCGACGAGGGCGGGGTGATCCTGCCGATGTTCAACGACTTCGTGAACGCCTCCACCAAGCAGGTGAAGGGCTATGTCCACGACATCGGCAACGACATGTCGAACGGCTACGTCGCGACCCGCGTCTGGCTGGACGCCTGATGGCAAGGGGGCGTTTGCCCCTCCGATCTCCAACGAAGCCTGGACCGTGGGATGAAACCCCGCGGTCCTCCCGACGTTCTAGCGCGAGGTCCTCGCCATGACCAATCCTGCCCCAAGCATCTTGCCCGGCCTCGGGTTCCGGCAGCGCTTTCCGCTACTTGCCCTTATCCTCGAGCGCTTCGTGCTCAGCCTGGTCCTGCTTTTTGCCGTTTCCATCCTGATCTTCGGCGGTCTGGAAGCCCTGCCCGGCGATTTTGCCACCACCTATCTCGGTCAGTCGGCGACACCGCAGGCCGTTGCCAATATTCGAGAGGATCTCGGGCTGAATCGTCCAATCACGACGCGCTACGTCGAATGGCTCGGCAACGCCGTTCAGGGCGACTTCGGCACCTCCTGGGCCAGCAAGAATTCGGTGAGCGAACAGATCGGCAAGCGCCTCGGCAATTCGCTTTTCCTGGCGGGTTTCGCAGCGGTGATATCCGTGCCGCTCGCGGTCGGCCTCGGCATGCTGTCGGTGCATTTCCGCAACCGCCTGCCGGATAAGATCATCAACGTGATCTCGCTTGCGGCGATCTCACTGCCGGAATTCTTCATCGGCTACCTGCTGATCCTCGTCTTCGCGGTGAACCTTGGCATGGCGACCTTTCCAGCGACCGTCTATGACAGCATGGGTTTCGTCGAACGATTGAAGGCGATCGCGCTGCCGACGGCGACCCTCGTGCTCGTCGTGCTCGCGCACATGATGCGCATGACGCGAGCGGCGATCCTCTCAGTCATGTCCTCCGCCTACATGGAGACCGCAGAGCTGAAGGGCCTTAGCGCCTTCCGCGCGATCGTCAAGCATGCCGCCCCCAATGCGCTCGCGCCGATCATCAATGTCATCGCGCTGAACCTTGCCTATCTGGTGGTCGGCGTCGTCGTTGTCGAAGTGGTCTTCGTCTATCCCGGCATGGGGCAATATATGGTCGATGCGGTCACCGTGCGCGACATGCCCGTGGTACAGGCCTGCGGCCTGATCTTCGCGGCTGTCTACATCTTCCTCAATATGACGGCCGATATCCTCGCGATTATCGCCAATCCCCGGCTGAGGCATCCGCGATGAGATTGAGAGACATCCCCATCACCGCCTGGATCGGCATGGCCGGTATCGCCATCGCCTTCATCTTCGCGCTCTTCGCCCCCTGGCTCGCCCCCTATGGCGAGACGCAGGTCGTCGGCGACGTCTGGCAGCTGCCCGATAATCAATACATCTTCGGCCTCGACAATCTCGGCCGCGACATCCTCTCGCGCCTGATCTATGGCGCGCGCACGACGCTGCTGGTCTCGTCCGCCGCCACCGTCATCTCCTTCTCGCTCGGCATTATCCTGAGCTTCACCGCTGCCGTCTCGCGCGGCATCATCGACACGGTGTTTTCGCGCTTCAACGATCTGATGATGTCGATCCCGACGCTGATCTTCGCGCTGGTGGTTCTTGCGGTCCTGCCGCAGAACATCATCGTCCTGATCCTTGTCATGGCGATCCTCGATTCCACCCGTGTCTACCGTCTCGGCCGCGCCGTGGCACTCGATGTCGCGGTGATGGAATTCGTCGAGGCCGCCAAGCTGCGCGGCGAAGGCAAGCTCTGGATCATCTTCCGCGAAATCCTGCCGAACACCCTGTCGCCGCTGCTGGCCGAGTTCGGGCTGCGCTTCGCTTTTTCGATCCTGTTCCTCTCGACGCTTTCCTTCCTCGGCCTTGGCATTCAGCCGCCCGCGGCCGATTGGGGCGGCATGGTCAAGGACAACAAGGACGGCATCATCTTCGGCATCTCGGCGGCGCTGGTGCCGGGCACGGCGATCGCCGTGCTTGCCGTCTGCGTCAACCTCGTCGTCGATTGGCTCCTGAAACGCACATCCAGCCTCAAGGGAGGGCGCGGCGATGCCTGAGCTTCTTTCCGTTCGCAATCTGAAGATCGAAGCAACCAGCTATCCGCCGGGCGAACCGCCCAGGCGGGTGACGATCGTCGACGGGGTTTCCTTCGACCTGCAGAAGGGCAAGGTCCTCGGCCTGATCGGCGAATCGGGCGCCGGCAAGTCGACGATCGGCCTTTCCGCGCTTGCCTATGGCCGTGGCGGCGCCGAAATCACCGGCGGCGAGGTCTTGCTCGACGGCGCCGATATCCTGACGCTCGGCAAGAACGGCATCCGGAAAATCCGCGGCGCCCGGGTCTGCTACGTCGCGCAATCGGCCGCCGCCGCCTTCAATCCGGCGCACAGACTCGGCGATCAGGTGATCGAAGCTTCGGTCAAGCATGGTTTGATGACCAAGGACGCGGCGCGCAAACGTGCGCTTTATCTGTTCGGGGTTCTCGGCCTGCCCAATCCCGAAACCTTCGGTGAGCGCTTTCCCCACCAGGTCTCCGGCGGCCAGCTGCAACGGGCGATGACGGCGATGGCGCTCTGCTCCAACCCCGAACTCATCGTCTTCGACGAGCCGACCACGGCGCTCGACGTCACCACGCAGATCGACGTGCTGGCGGCGATCAAGCATGCCATCGAGGAAACGCACACGGCCGCCCTCTATATCACCCATGATCTTGCTGTCGTCGCCCAGATCTCCGACGACATCATGGTTCTGCGCTATGGCAAGCAAGTCGAATACGGCAGCGTCCAGCAGATCATCGAGGCGCCGCGACAGGATTATACCCGCGCCCTCGTCAATGTCAGGCAGGCCTATCGTGAGGAGGCGGCCGATCAGTCCACGGCACTTCTCAAGGTGGAAAATGTCAGTGCCGAATATTCCAACGGCTTCAAGGTGCTGCACGATGTCTCGCTGCATGTGCCGAAGGGCCAGACGCTTGCCGTCGTCGGCGAATCCGGCTCGGGCAAATCGACCCTGGCGCGCGTCATCACCGGCCTGTTGCCGCCGAGCAGCGGGCGCATCGTCTTTGATGGAAAGCCGCTGATGCCAGGCCTTAAGAGCCGGCCGAATGACGACTTGAGGCGTATCCAGCTGATCTACCAGATGGCCGATACGGCGATGAACCCGCGGCAGACGGTTCGCGACATCATCGGCCGCCCGCTGACCTTTTATTTTGGCCTTCGAGGTGCCGAGAAAACCGCCCGGGTCAAGGAACTGCTCGACCAGATCGAAATGGGCAAGGGTTTCGTCGACCGCTACCCGGCCGAACTATCAGGTGGCCAGAAGCAGCGCGTCGCGATCGCCAGAGCGCTTGCCGCCAAGCCTGAACTCATCCTCTGCGACGAGCCGACTTCGGCGCTCGATCCGCTGGTGGCGGAGGGTATCCTCAAGCTGCTCCTGCGCCTGCAGGAAGAAGAACAGCTGTCCTACGTCTTCATCACCCACGACATCGCGATCGTCAGGGCGATTGCCGACAGCGTGGCGGTGATGCATCGTGGCAAGCTGGTGCGGTTCGGTCCGAAATCGACGGCGCTCTCCCCGCCCTTTGACGACTACACCGATCTGCTGTTGAAATCCGTACCGGAAATGGAAATCGGCTGGCTGGAACGGGTGCTTGCCACGCGTCGCATGGAGAGCGCCGGTAATTGACTCGACGAGGGCAGAGCCCTCGTCTCACGGAAAGTGCATCAAGGAATGAGCATGACCTCGCGCGGCTTCGCCACCATCGAAAATGAATGGATTACCCTGAAGGATGGGACGCGGCTTGCCGCGCGCATCTGGATGCCGGATGGTGCTGAGGAAGATCCGGTTCCTGCCGTCTTCGAATTCCTGCCCTATCGCAAACGGGATGGAACCTGCCTCAGGGATGAGTCGACCTATCCGGTGTTCGCGGCCGCAGGCATTGCCGGTGTGCGCGTCGATATCCGCGGATCCGGAGAATCCGGCGGCGTCATCGACGGCGAATATACCGAAAGCGAGCTTGCCAATGCCTGCGAGCTGATCGCCTGGATTGCCGCGCAGCCATGGTCGAACGGCTCGGTCGGCATGATGGGCATCTCCTGGGGCGGCTTCAACAGCCTGCAGGTCGCAGCATTGCGACCGCCGGCGCTGAAGGCCGTCATATCGATCGCCTCGACCGTCGATCGTTACAATGACGACATCCACTACAAGAACGGCTGCCATCTCTCCGCCCAGCTCTCATGGGCGGCAACGATGCTCGGCTACCAGTCGCGCCCGCCCGATCCCGCACTTGTCGGCGAACGCTGGAAGGAGATGTGGCTGGAACGCCTGGCGGGCGAACCCTTCTTCATGGAGGAGTGGCTGACCCATCAGCGGCGCGACGATTTCTGGCGTCACGGCTCGATCTCAGAGGATTTTTCGAGCGTGGAAATCCCGGCGCTGGTGATTGCCGGCTGGGCCGACGGCTACCGCAATACGCCGCTGATGGCGGTCGAAGGTCTGGGCCACAAAGCGAAGGCACTGATCGGTCCCTGGGTTCACAAATATCCGCACTTTGCCTGGCCGAAGCCGCGCACGGATTTCCATGGCGAAGCGATCGCCTGGTGGAACAAATGGCTGCGTGGCGAGGATAACGGCATCGACACCTTGCCGCAGGCCCGCGCCTATATTCTCGATGCCATCCGCCCTGCCCCGCGACGCGACAGCGACCCGGGTTTCTGGGTCGCCAAGGACGTCTGGTCGCCGCCGCAGATGCAGTGTTTCTATGTCGAGCAGTTCGGCAAGCTGACGGAAGGCATGCCGATTCCGCACGCGCCCGAGCATCCCGTCTATCTCCGCTCTCCGCTCGACACCGGGACGGCATCCGGTGAGTATTTTACGCTGAAGCCCGATGCCGAAATGGCGATCGATCAACGCTCGGACGATGCCGGCTCGCTGATCTTCGATACGATGCCGCTTGCTGGCGATTACGACTATCTCGGCCGGCCTGTGCTCACGCTTGCGCTGCGCTCTCGGACGGCGGGCGGAAATCTCTGCGCCCGGCTCGTCGATGTTCATCCGGATGGCACGGCAACGCGTGTCGCCTTCGGCGTCGTCAATCTCACTCACCGCGACGGCAATGCAGATCCAAAGGCGCTGATACCAGGCGAGAAGGTGTCGATCCGGCTGGTGCTCGATGCCTGCGGTTATCGCTTCCGCAAGGGGCATCGCATCCGCCTTTCGCTGTCCACCGCATATTGGCCGATGATCCTGCCGCCGCCTGATGACGAAGGCATCGAGGTCGATATCGCGGCACTCGGCCTGGGGCTGCCGATGCTCGGCGAGCACCAGCGGATCGACATCAAGGAACCGGCCAATCCCGATCCGCTGCCGAAATACATCGAGCACGCGGCCGCCGCGACGAAGCGGCAGGTCGTCCGCGATCTCTCGGCCGCCCGAACGGAGTATCACATCCACGAGGATACCGGGCTCACCGAACACCCTGAGACCGGCCTCTCGACCCGGCAATTGCGGGAGGAAGTCTGGTCGATTGCGCCCGATAATCCGTTGTCGATGACCGGGACGTCGACCTGGACCTGCGACATGCGCCGCCCCGGCTGGTTCGTCCGCACAGTCGCGACCGCGCGCATTGCCTGCACCCAGACCGACTGGATCATCAGCGCTGTCGTCACCGCTTTCGAGGACGATGTGCAGATCTTCGAAAAGGTCTTTGCGGAAAAGCGGATCGCGCGTGACCTGATGTGATCGTTAGAGCGTTTCCGGGTTAGATTGCAGCATTCTGTTGGCTCAAACGGAGTCGGATGGTCGACCGGCCGGCGCGCGTCGTAGCCCAGTTCTACGGCCAAGCCGGCCGGTCGATCAGCTGGCCCGTTTCAGCCAACCCGAAGGGCCGGGCATCTTTCCGCCAGGATCAAAGGCGATCG